>JAAZDA010000253.1 GCA_012512995.1 Clostridiales bacterium
CCGCAAGGATCACATCAGAGTCAGTTATCGTGGACAGCCTGTGTGCTATAACGAATGAGGTGCGGCCTGCCGTCACCACTTTTATGGCATCCTGAATTGCCTTCTCAGTTACTGTGTCTATAGAGCTCGTCGCTTCGTCGAGGACCAGTATAGCCGGGTCGCAGATTATCGCGCGCGCAAATGAGATCAGTTGCTTCTCACCTGTCGACAGAAGATCCCCGCATTCACCGACATCGCTGTCAAGACCGCAGTCCATGCGTGCGACGATTACATCAGCCGAAACAAGTTCAAGCGCTCTCATTATTTCTTCATCCGTCGCGTCCGGTTTGCCGTAACGGAGATTGTCCCTGACTGACCCGCTGAAGAGGTGCGGTGTCTGCAAAACATATCCAATATTCGAGTGTAACCATAGCTGCGAGCGCTCTCTCGCATCACGCCCATCTATCAGGACCTCGCCTGAATTCGGCTCGAAGAAACGGCACACCAGATTTACGAGTGTCGATTTACCTGCTCCCGTCTCACCGACTATTGCCACGTTAGTGCCCTGCGGGACCTTCAGGCTGAAGTGGCTCAGAACTTCTTCCTCGCCGTCAGGATATGTGAACGAAACATCTCTGAATTCCACATCGCCGTGAAGCGGCTCCCAGTTCTCCTTTATGGGACTAAATGTGTCCCCGTATTTCGCTATGACCTCCGGCGTGTCGGCGACATCTGATTTTGTGGCGAGAAGCTTCATAAGTCTCTCCACGTTCACCTGTACACCGATCAGCGCAGCTATTGTGTTGACGATGTTTCTTATGGGATCCAGCATGCTGAGCGCATAGCTCATGAATACCGACAGCGTTCCGATGCGGATAAGACCGTCCATTGTGAGCTGCCCGCCCTTCCACAAAACGATAGCAAGGGCAAAACTCGACATGAGCGAAATCGTTGATGCGAAAAGTGCCGCATAGTGAGCTGTCCTCACACTGACACTTCTCATTGATTCTGTATCCCTGCGGAACAGACCATTCATGTGATCTTCGACAGTGAGGGTTTTGATGGTGCGGGCGCCGGTGATTCCTTCGTTGAAATTACCTGTTATCTTCGAGTTTATCTCCCTGATCTTCCTGTTGAGCACGACAAGATGCTTCTGAAAATAAATGATAATGAGCACTGCCACCGGAATCAGCAGGAACAGAAGGAGCGCAAGTCTTGCATTCACGACCAGCATTATTACCAGCATTCCTACAAGATATGAGCCATTCCAGACAATGTCCATCATGCGCCACGCGACCATTTCGCCAATCTTACCGGTGTCGCTCATTACTCTTGCATGAATATAGCCCACGCTGTTCTGATTAAAATATGAGAACGACAGAGTCTGAAGATGATTGAACGCAGCATTACGAAGGTCGCGGTCGACCGTCATCTCCATTTTGCCGCACCAGAATGTTGATATGAAATTCAGAAAGACCTGAAAGGCCAGCACCGCCATATAAACTGCCACAAAGGTCCAGATCCCGCTGACTGTCCTCTCCATAACAAAGTTATCGAGGGCGTAGCGATCGAACAAAGGGAAAATGGCGTCAATAAATGAGACGATCACGCCAAATGTGATCATCAGTATTATTGTCCGCCTGTATGGCTTAAGATATGGCATGATCTTCGGGAAACCGAAGAACTTAAGCCTTATATTCTGTTGTTCTTTTGATTTTTCTATATTCTTTTCTTTCTTTTCTTTCATAATTCTTTCATTGACCAGTCTGGTCTATATTCTATATAACTGACGGTTTTCCGGCATTCTGTGCGTCAGATCTTCGTCTGCAGATCGTAAATCTTCCTGTATATTCCACCTGCGTCCAGCAGTTCTTCATGTGTACCCTGCTCAGCCACATATCCGTGATCAAGCACGATTATCTTATCAGCATTCATCAGCGTCGTGATCCTGTGCGCTATGTAAATTACTGTAGAATTACCGGTCTTCCCCTCAAGCGCATGCCGTATCTTTGAATCCGTTTCCGCATCCACCGCTGATAATGAGTCGTCAAATATCATTACAGGTGGCTTTCTTACCAGCATCTGAGCGATTGCTGTTCTCTGCTTCTGCCC
>JAAZDA010000254.1 GCA_012512995.1 Clostridiales bacterium
ACTGAGCGCGGCATTGCCATCTCTTCCGGAAGCCTTAAATTCTCCGAGCTGACTGACATGATGATCGAAGCGACAAGATCTGACTACGCAGAAGCCACCTGGGAAGTATACAAAGGCTTCTCAAAGTGCTATCTGAAGCCTGCTTTTGGCAAACAACAGGTGTCGAAGATCAAGCCTATCAGCATCATGCGCTTTAAGAACGAGCAGCTTAAGAAGTATTCTCCAGTAACTGTGAACAAGATGCTCAATCTTCTCTCGAAAATATTCCAGTTTGCCATGAGCCCGCTCCATGCGATCAATTACAATCCAGTGGAAGGGATCAAGCGTGACAAAGAGGTGCCGAAACCTAAAATAACATGGACTGAAGAGACGATAGGATATTTCTTCAGCCTGAGCTCTGTAAGATTATCTCCGTGTTTTGACATGATTGCTCTGCAGTTTGCTGCCGGAGCGCGTCCAGGGGAAGGAATTCCGCGGGCTTATACGCACACACAACAGGCATCTTGATGATTATAAAAAGAACAATGGTGACATTCCGGCCGGAGAATACTATCTCACGGCAATAAGACCATATGATGCCAGACACAGCTTTGCTACCAACACCATAATCGGGAGCCATGAGAACATAAACGTGATCGCGGCTATCATGGGAGATGATCCGGCGACCGTTATGAGGAACTATGTTCATACCGGAAGTGAGATCCACAGGGCTGCTTTATCGAAATATTCGGACAGTATTTTCGGATTTGAAAAGGCAGAATTGAAGAAGGAATCTTAAAACTTTTTTTGAAAAACTTTGAAAAAGCTTTGAAAAAAACGAAAAATCACTTTTTCAGGCCAATAATAAAAGCCCCGCAAGCCTTGAACTTACGGGGTTTTCTCGAGAGCGACAGGCGGGATTCGAACCCGTGGTCTCCACCTTGGCAAGGTGGCGCTTTACCAGCTAAGCTACTATCGCATTTATGACTCGCGTTTTGTCACGCGCAAGTCATAATATACTATAAACAAAAATTCATGTCAAGGCACGATTGCTAATTTTTCCGGCAATTTTCCGTTTCCGGTATAAGACTTCTTTCGGGATCCTCAAGGAACTTCTCAAACTCTCTGGCAGGAACCGGTCTTGAGAAGAAATATCCCTGCCCATAACCGCATTTGAGATCTGTGAGCATTCCTACCTGGTCTTTGGTCTCTACTCCCTCTGCTATAGCCGGCACTTTTTTCCAATCGGCGATGTCCATTATCGAGCGAAGCAGTACTGACTTTTCACTGTTTACTGTATACTTCGACTTGCCACCGTCCTTGTCATCACGCAGGAACCTCATGTCGAGCTTCAAAATGTCAATTGGAAGTCCGGCAATCATGTTAAGCGAAGAATACCCGCTTCCGAAGTCATCCATCTCAACAACAAAACCACGATTTCTAAGATTCTCAACTATCTTTACAAGCTGCGAAGGATCTCTCATGTATGCTGACTCAGTTATTTCCAGATGGAGCTGCTTGATATCAAGATCATATTTCTTCACAAATTCGGAGATAACATCGGGCATCTTTGGATCATAAACATCAGTCCTCGAAATATTTACAGAAATCGGAACACAGCTACCGAATCTGTCTATCCATTCCCTTATCTGCCTGCATGTTTCCTCCCAGACAAATTTATCCACCTGATATATCTGTCCGTTTTTTTCAAAGAGCGGAATGAACGAATCCGGAGGCATAAAGCCCCTCTCAGGATTATTCCACCTGACAAGTGCTTCCGCACCTACAAGTTTTCCATCAGGCAATGAACATTTTGGCTGGTAATACACTTCAAACTGTTTATCTCTTAAAGCGCCCGGCAGCTCCTCAATGAGAATCTGCCTTTCCATCAGTTCATCCCTCATTTTCTTATCATAATATGTAACGCAAAAACTGCTCACACCACGAGTCTTGTATGCCGTGGATATGACTTTATCACATGTTTTCTCTATATGCTCTTCTCTGTCTATGTTCTGGTAAATACCAAAATGCAGGATAACATGATGAATATCAGGTCTTGACTCAAATGAACTGAATACTTTTCTGAGGAACGTTTTGTAATCATTCCTGTGCGGCAGGATCATAAAGAACAGATCAGAATCCGAGCGGCACGCTATACCGGCACCACTGTTCCACATATCATCTCTGAGTATCTCAGCAATGGCTCTCAGGATATTCTCAGCCTCTTCCTTGCCATACATATCGATCACAAGATGATAATTCTCAATGTCTACACACAGAACATCCCAACTGACATCAGGATATTCCATCTTGAGTCTGTCAGCATACGAAAAGAAGAAGTTCTCTGAATAAAGACCAGTCACAGTGTCCCTCTCAAGCCGACTTATAATACTCTCTGAATCGACCTGACTTATAGTCCGAGAAACACGTAATTTCATGATCTCAGGGCTGTATGGCTTGGTTACAAAATCACTTGCACCGAGCCTTAGCGCGTGTATCTCGTCCTCTTCCATATCTTTGACCGTGGTGACTATTATCGGTATTGGGGAAATGTCTGGTTCTTTCCCTGCAACTTCCATGAATTCATATCCATCCATCACCGGCATCACGAGATCGAGCATTATCAATGCTATTCTTCCGGCATTCTCATGACAGATCTTGAGAGCTTCCAATCCATTGCATGCAAACAGCAATTCGTAATCGTCCCTGAGATATTTCTTCAGAAGTTCACGGTTCACCTCTTCGTCATCTACAACAAGTATTGTGCGCCTGATACCGTATAACTTATCGGCCGCTTTTTTCTGATCACCCATGTATTCACCTCATGTCTGGAGAATATGTTCGGGTCAATTATATCATGTTATTGCTGCAAAGGTAATCTATACTGCCAAAGCTCCTGAAGGAACCGCCTGTGAACATGTTACTTTCACAGGCCATCTTGAGTCAAAAACGCCGATGGATCTGACTGCACGTTAAGTCAGTTGCCATCGGCGCTGTATTATGACAAGCCAGTATTTGAATGTCAATCAGTCACCGTCATAAGGGATAACATTTCCGTTGTAATTTGAATTTATGAAGTCCTTTATCTCGTCGCTCTTCAGCACTTCAACAAGCTTCTTGATGGCATCGTTGTTCTCATTGCCTTCTTTGACAGCGATGATATTTACATATGTTTTGGCAGCTTCAGAATCAGAAGCTTCATATGCGAGAGCATCCTTGGAAACAGTGTAGCCAGCTTCCAGTGCATAATTGCCGTTCATTACGACGTAGGCAACTTCAGTTACAAGGTGCGGCACCTGTGCTGCCTCGACCTCCTGGATCTTAAGGTTATGAGGGTTCTCTGTTATGTCGTTTACAGTTGCCTCGAGGCCTGCATCATCCTTCAGTGTGAGAAGCCCGTTGTCCTGTAGCAGGAGCAGCGCACGCGCCTCATTTGTTGTATCGTTCGGAACAGCTATGACATCACCGTCAGCGATATCATCAAGGCTTGTCTTTGTTCCCGGGTAAATTCCAAAAGGTTCATAGTGGATCTTTCCGGCTGTGACAAGGTGTGTGCCCTTTTCCTCATTGAATGACTCAAGATAAGGGACATGCTGGAAATAGTTTGCATCAAAATCACCTGATTCTACGACCTCGTTCGGCTGAACGTAGTCTTCGAACTCGGTTACTTCAAGGTCAATTCCTTCCTTGGCAAGAATAGGTTTTGCCTGCGCCAGAATTTCAGCGTGAGGTGTGGGGCTTGCCGCCACCTTCAGCACAACGCTGTCGCTGGTTGCCGCATCAGAAGCCTCAGCGTCAGCAGATGTCGCAGCTTCATTTGCTGACGCTGATGTCGCTGCTGTTGCTGTGTCTGTGCTGCCTGTTGATCCGCAGCCTGCGATAGCGCCGGCTATGATCACAGATGTAAGAACAGTTGCCAAAATCCTCTTTTTCATAATATCTCCTCCATGCCTGAGCTGTCTGCCAGATTTGGATCTGCGCTCATATGCGACTGCTCAGTGTCGCATTACAGACCCGTCTTGTTGGTGCATATATATCTGTAACGGGCATTTCTGCCCGGAACATTCCCATAGACCGGGAGCCATATCAGGCTCTCCTCCTGTCAAGTTTTGACGCGAGTTTCATCCCCGCGAACTGGAAAATCTGTGTCAGAGCCACCAGAAGTATGACTGTGACTATCATGATGTCGGCCTGATAGCGGTAATAGCCATAACGGATAGCGATGTCTCCGAGTCCACCGCCGCCTACTGTTCCTGCCATTGCGGAGTATCCGAGCACTGTGCCGAAGACGATCGTAACACCTGTTATAAGGGAAACCCTCGATTCAGGAAGGAGCACTTTGCGGATTATTGTCCAGTTTGATGCGCCCATTGACTGCGCCGCTTCTACTACCCCATGATCAACTTCCTTTATGGAGCTCTCCACCATACGTGCTATGAATGGCGCCGCTGATATTACAAGCGGAACAATTGTTCCGGTCGAGCCATAGCTCTTTCCGACAACAAATCTTGTAAACGGAATAAGGACAATCAGTAAAATAAGGAAAGGAATACTTCTTACTATATTAATGACAATATCAAGCACACGGTACAACGGCTGATTCGGACGGATCCCTTCCTTGTCCGAGACAGCGCAAAGGACTCCGAGCGGCAGTCCGAGGACATATCCGAAAATGGTCGAAACACATGTCATATAAAGTGTTTCAGCTATGCCCTTCAGTATCATGTTAACTACTGTTGCATCCCAGTTCAACATTCCCGGTCACCTCCTCAACGGCAAGATCACGTTCCTTCAGATACTTAATCATCTCTTCCTGCGTGTCCTTTTCCTTCGGAAGTCCCAATATCATTTCTCCTTTGGCAGTACCGCCGACGTTCTTTGTGTCGGCCCTGAGAATATTCACAGGTTTTCCAAATCTGAGGATCATATTTGCAATGACCGGCTCATATGACGAGTTAGTCTGGAAAACAATACGTATCTTCCTGTCCTCGTGAAGCTCGGCAGGCAGTTCCATACTTCCGTTTCCGGCAATAGCTTTGTTCTGCGCTTCCCACTCGTCAGGATCTTTTCCTTCTATTATCAGACGTTTTGCCGCCTTGCTCTTAGGGTGGGCAAATATCTCAGCCACCCTGCCTGTTTCGACAAGTGCTCCGTCCTCTATTATCGCAACATTGTTGCATATTTCACGGACCACCGACATCTGATGCGTTATGACGACTATTGTGACGCCCATCTCTTTATTGATCTTACGAAGCAGTTCCAGGATCGAAGCTGTGGTCTGCGGATCAAGAGCACTTGTCGCCTCATCGCAGAGCAGTATTCTCGGTTCCGTGGCAAGAGCTCTGGCTATGGCGACACGCTGTTTCTGACCGCCGGAGAGCTGGGCCGGATATGCCTTCTCCTTTTCGGCGAGATCCACCGTCTTAAGTAAGGTCCTGGCACGTTCAAGAGCTTTATCCTTATCTGCACCGGCTATCTCAAGAGGAAACATGATGTTGGTTATGACATTGGACTGCATGAGAAGGTTGAAGCCCTGAAATATCATCCCTATGCTGCCGCGAAGCTTCCTTAATTCAGCATCCTTAAGGCTCTCAAGTTCCCTGCCTTCCACCATGACAGTTCCTGAAGTCGGTTTTTCAAGAAAATTCAGGCACCTCACAAGAGTACTCTTGCCAGCTCCTGACATACCTATTATCCCAAAAACATCTCCCTCTTCTATATTGAGGTCGATACCTTTCAGTGCTTCTATAGTGGCGTCCTTGGTCGTAAACGTCTTGACCAGATTCTTTACTTCAATAATATCTGACATAGGCCGGCGCTTTCCCTTCGTTGTGTATTCCTACTTGTTTAGTATGTTTACCTAAGTATTGTATCAGAATTTACTACAGCGACCCTGCTTTGTCAACGCTTTCTTTCGCATTTCCAAAGCTGTGCACTGTAAGCGGGGAGGAGACTTCCAACTCCGAAATCATGTGTTTTGCCTGTGATAAGGTCGATGGCCTGTCCGCAGCCGGCGTCAAAATCAGCATTATAGTCAGTTCCGTCCGCATTTATTGCTACCATCAATCTTTCATTCTCGCTCTGTCTCTCAAAAATACACTGACGGTTCGTGAGCAGCACGCTCCTGAAATCGCCGTAGTTCAAAGCCTCAGATCTGCGTTTGGCCGCAGCGAGCTTTGATATAAAATCAGTAAGTTTATTCCACTCAGGTTTTTCGACAGCCGGTCTCAGCGCATTGTCTCCGTCCTTTTTGTCACCGTGGATCCCCCACTCACTTCCGTAATAGATACATGGTATCCCCGGCATCCCGAAAGACAGCGCGTAAATCAGCGGAATATGTTTTGGATTTGAAAGAATGTCCGCCACTCTTGTCACATCATGATTATCCACGAACGTAACAAGATGTTTGCCGCGGTATACGCACCACTGCTCAGAACCGAACTGCCTCATCAACGAATGTATAATTTCAAACATATTCATTGAGTTAAAGCTTGAGAACAGCCCCTTATAGCAGTCATAGTTTGTCGCCGACTGACACATATCGTCGTTCATAATAGTATTGCAGTCACCGCCGATTATCTCACCCACCATCCAGAAGTCAGGCGCAAGACCATTCGTGAATGAGCGCAGACGCTTCAGAAAATCTCTGTCAAGGCAGTACGCGACATCAAGTCTGAGTCCGTCTATTCCGAATTCATCGAACCAGAATTTCACCGTGTCAAGTAAATAGCTGATCACAGCTTCATTCCTAAGATTTAGTTTCACAAGTTCATAGTGACCTTCCCAGCCCTCATACCAGAATCCATCATTATAGGAAGAGTTACCGTCAAAACTTATGTTGAACCAATCTTTGTATGTTGAGTTCTGCCTGTTGGCCCTCACATCATTCAGCGCCCAGAATCCGCGTCCCACATGATTGAACACGCCATCAAGGACCACCCTGATTCCTTCCTTATGAAGAGCATCACAGACTTTTTTAAAATCCCCATTAGTTCCAAGACGCCTGTCTATGTTCCTGTAATCTCTTGTATCATATCCGTGACAGTCTGATTCGAAGACAGGTCCGAAATATACTGCATTTATATTCAATTTCTTAAGATGAGGTATATAGTCCAGAACCTTCAAAATTCTATGTGCGACTCTGTTGCCAGTCCCATCATCTTCTGCTTCCGGATCATTCCCATCGTTTTCCCTTGGTGCTCCGCACATTCCCAGCGGATATATCTGATAAAACACACTTTCATCTGCCCACCTATTAACTTTCCTCCTCACGGTCCATCAAAAAACAGATGCTCCGACAAGAAAAGATTTTA
Organism: Clostridiales bacterium; assembly: GCA_012512995.1. Taxonomy (GTDB): domain Bacteria; phylum Bacillota; class Clostridia; order Lachnospirales; family Lachnospiraceae; genus CAG-791. Next base: position 7,293 of record JAAZDA010000254.1, read on the forward strand.
CACAGATTATTCCATTCTTTCAACCTGATAGCCTGACCAGTCATAATTATCACCTCCTGGTGCGTGCGGCACTCGAAAAAGCAAGTCAAAACAGTGCCTATTTGTCAGTTGACCGTGTTGGTCTATAAATTGTCTGACAACTTTCTCATGTTTTTTGCGTTGACCAGAATGAATCCTCATTTTGATAATTATGAATCACATTTCGGCTGGAAATCCCCCAAATCCACTGAGTTATCCACATTTTTGGCTCTTTTGACCGTTTGGTTTGTACGGACCGTGTCGGTTATTGCATTTACAATTTAATATATAGTCTGAATATTCTGCTAATTGTTTTAATCAGCGGTTCGTGTCTGCCGAGCCCGCACAGCGCGGCGCTTAACAAGCGAAAACATTGATTTTCGGAATGTTCAGAGCCACTCATTCCAGAAATTGTCAACAGCATGCCCTGCTTCGTCAGTTGAAATTGTCTGATAATTTGCCCATTCTCTTGGGAAAAGTCTCAAATACTTCATTCTGGTAAAGCGTTCGTCAAGCAATGCCACCACCCCCAGATCATCTTCTGTCCTGATGACCCGTCCTGCTGCCTGCAATACTTTATTCATTCCCGGATAACAGTAGGCATAGTCGTAGCCATCCACTCCTGTATCATCAAAATACTGTCTCAGCATCTCGCGCTCGCCGCAGACCTGTGGTATCCCTGTGCCGACAATAATCACTCCGATAAGTGAATCATGTTTCAGATCTATGCCTTCGGAGAATATTCCTCCGAGTACAGCAAAGCCTACAAGCGAATGCTCGTCTGAACCAGTCTCGAACCTCCCGAGAAAGTCAGCACGCTCAGGCTCCCCCATGTTCTGTGTCTGCCTTATCGTATCGATTCTTTTATGATCGCAGTGTCCATACTCAAATGCGTCCGCGACTTCTTTCATAAATGCATATGAAGGCAGGAAAACAAGATAATTTCCATGTCTGCCTGAAATCACTCCTTCTATGCATTCCGCTATCCTGTCATATTCTTCAGGTCCGCGCCTTTTGTACATACTGGTCACATCATTTGCTATAAGCAGTGCCCTCTTCTCAGGATCAAACACAGAATGTGCATATACCTCATAGTCTTCATCCGTTCCGCCGAGCAGTTTCTTATAATACTGTATGGGCAGAAGCGTCGCAGAGAACAGTATGGTAGACCTTCCTCTGTCCATGCATGACTTCAGATTTTTCCCTGGATCCATGCAAAACAGGCGGATATGGAATTTTCCATCTGATAATTCCGTGTATATTCTGTAGTGATCATCCAGAAGTTCACTTATCAGCAGGTAATGTGATATTTCAAAGTAAAAATTAAGTATTCTCTCCTGAAGTTCCCCTCTTTTGCGCGATATCTTCTTTTTTCTTCGCCTTGCCGCCCGTCTTTCATTGTCCATCAAAAGACTTAAGAATTTATACAGGTTGTTTATCGACTCATCAAAACCTGATATATCCTCTTCGGAGCACACCCTCAGCGTATTACCCATGATGGCTCTGAGCTTCTTCAGTTCGTCCGCCGCATCATCTATGCTATCCGCAAGCGTAATATACTGTGCAGCATGACTGCCGGCAGTAATCGCTCTTGAAACTGAGCGCAGTTCTTCCTCCGATATTCGTGCGCTGTACATCTCCCTGCCTCTGTCCACCAGATTGTGAGCCTCATCGACAAGAAAAATATAATTATTCCTTACAGCGTCACCTATGCTGTCGCCAAAGAATCTACGAAGATACACATGCGGATCAAAAACATAATTATAATCACAGATCACTACATCAGAAAACAGACTGAGATCAAGCGACATTTCAAAAGGGCAGACCTCATGTTTTGTCGCAAATTCTATTATTGTTTCTCTGCTCATGTTGTCTGAATGAGTCAACATGTCATAAATTGCTTTGTTGATTCTGTCATAATGGCCGCGTGCTCTTGGGCATTCATCAGGATTACAGTCCGGCTTATCCAGTACACATATCTTGTCTTTAGCGGTCAATATAACACTTTTGAGCTTAAGACCTCTGCTGCGCAGTGTCTCTATCGTTTCTTCAGCAACAGATGCCGTCACTGTCCTTGCCGTGAGGTAGAAAATGCGCTCCGCCTTGTTCTCACCCATTGCCTTTATTGATGGGAAAAGAGCAGAAATTGTTTTGCCTGTTCCCGTAGGCGCTTCAAGGAAGAGCTTCTTCTCGTGCACTATTGTCCTGTAAACATCTGCCGCCAGTTCCTTCTGTCCCGCGCGATACTCATATGGGAATGTCAGCGCATGAATTGACTTTTCCCGGCAGTCCATCCAGCGCAGCGCGAACTCAGCCCATTTCTGGTATTCATGCATCAGCGCTGTGAACCATTCAGTGAGTTCTGACAGAGATTTTCTTTCATAGAAATAATGGATGTCTTCATTGTCAAGATTGTAATATGTGACTCTGATGTATACGAATGGCAGATTATTCTCAGAGCAATACATATATGCATAACAAAACGCCTGAGCCAGATGAACCGGCTCTGGTGCTGTCATTTTGTAGAGATTTCGATATGTGGTTTTGATTTCATCTATTACCGGGGCTCTGGGACTTGATGGATCGTCGGGGAGATTTCCTGTATATATCCCGTCAGCGCGTCCCTCGACTATTACTGAAAAAGATGTGTGAGCGCTCCCGCCTTGTATATCTGCACTCTTATCATGTGCGATTACAGGCGGTGAGCTCTCTATGAGCGTATTATATGGTTCCTTATATTCCCACTTGCAAGAGAGAGATACCTCAGACTCATAGTCAGGTCCGGCCTGCTTCTGAAGAAGTCTGTGTGCTGCAGACCCCTCCAGCATAGCATCTTCCGGTGCATTTCCTGTTCTGTTGTCTATATCTCCGTTCCGCAGCAGAAATTCGACAAGGCTGCGGACGGATGTCTTCATCTCAATCGCCATGCATTCGCGTTGGTAAATACTGCACATCAGCAGTATTACAAAATATGTATTCCATTGTTCTCGGCTTCAGTAACAATATCGTCTGGCCAGATAGAGCACTGGACTTCGCCGATGTGAGCCTTTCTTAAGAAAAACATGCATATACGTGACTGGCCTATGCCGCCTCCGATGCTGTAAGGA
>JAAZDA010000255.1 GCA_012512995.1 Clostridiales bacterium
AAGCCGAATGTAGGTAAATCTTCTATCATAAATCATCTGATAGGTGAGAACAGAGTCATAGTCTCTGATATTGCCGGGACAACGAGAGACGCTGTTGATACTTCGGTCATGCACGCCGGACAGGAGTATGTTTTTATTGATACAGCGGGTCTTCGGCGCAAGAAAAAGATCAGAGAAGACCTGGAGAGATATATGATAATCCGCACTGTGAGCGCTGTCGACCGCGCTGATATAACAGTGCTTGTTATCGACGCTGTAGAGGGAGTCAGTGAACAGGATGCAAAGATAGCCGGGATCGCGCATGACAGGGGCAAGGCTGTCATCATTGCGGTAAACAAGTGGGATCTTATAGAAAAGGACAATAATTCCGTAAAGCACTTTACGGAGAAGATAAGATCGACGCTGTCTTTCCTTTCATATGCAGCAATAATATTTATTTCGGCAAAGACCGGTCAGCGTCTTGATAAGCTCTATGAAATGATCGATGCTGTTTCGGCAAATCAGAACATGCGCATACAGACGGGTGTCCTGAACGAAATAATTTCAGATGCAGTAGTCATGCAGCAGCCACCGACTGACAAAGGAAGGATGCTGAAGATATATTATGCGACACAGACAGGAGTAAAGCCTCCTACATTTGTTTTGTTCTGTAACAGCAAAGACCTTTTTCATTTTTCTTATCAGCGTTATATTGAGAATCAGCTCAGGAATACATTTGGCTTCAAGGGAACACCTCTGAAGCTTATAATAAGGGAAAGAAACGAGGAAAACTGACATGGTCAGGATCTGGAGTCTTCTTATCGGGTACGCCTTCGGCTTATTCCAGACGGCCTATTTTTACGGAAAACTGAAGGGAATAGATATTCGCAATTATGGAAGCGGAAATGCCGGCACAACAAATATGCTGCGCACGCTCGGAACGAAGTCAGGTCTTATCGTCCTTCTTGGGGATGTACTGAAGACCATTATAGCCATTAATGTAGTGACACTTCTGTTCCGTGACAGCCACACGGAAATGATATATCTTCTAAAAATGTATGCGACAATAGGCTGCATAATAGGACACAATTATCCGTTCTATATGCATTTTCACGGAGGCAAGGGCGTTGCTGTAACAGGCGGGTTCCTGTTGGCGTTCAAATGGGAATTCATACCGGTGGGACTTGCTACTTTCTTCTTCCCGTTCCTGACAATGCATTTTGTATCACTGGGTTCACTTTGTATGGTAACAGGATTCTATATTCAGCTCATTGTCGAAGGACAGATGGGCGTGTTCGGTGCACCACAGGCAATTCTGATAGAGATGTACATTCTGGGCGCGTTCATTACCGGCCTTTGCTGGTTGCAGCACAGAAAGAATCTGTCGCGGCTTGCACATGGCAATGAGCGGAAAACATATCTTGGCAAGAAAAATCACGCATCTCTTTCAGGCGATGATCTGAAGAAGATGAAAGAAGAACATGAGCATGGAACAGAACATGGAGGAAAATAATGGCTGATATCGGAATGAGAGGTGCCGGCAGCTGGGGAACAGCTCTGACATGGAGACTTGCAGGAAACGGACACACTGTGGAAGTCTGGTCAATAAGCCGGGAAGAATGCGACATGATAAACAAAGATCATGAGCAGAAGGAAAAACTTCCGGGCACGATACTTCCTGACAGTGTGACAGCCACGACAGATCTTAAGTCTGTCATGGCAAACAAGGATATGCTCGTTGTGGCTGTGCCTTCTCCTTTTACAAGGTCAACAGCTCACAAAATGGCTGAATTCTGCAAATACGGACAGCTTATAGTTTCCGTTGCAAAGGGAATAGAGGAGAACACGCTGATGACGCTCTCCGATATAATTCAGGAAGAGATACCTCAGTGTAATGTGGCGGTCATGTGCGGGCCGACTCATGCGGAAGAAGTGGGAACAGGACTTCCGACGGCAATAGTCGCCGGTGCTTCTGACAGAAAGACAGCCCAGTATGTGCAGGATGTTTTTATGAATGAAGTCTTCAGAGTTTACATTACACCTGATATGCTCGGAATGCAGATAGGTGCAGCTCTCAAGAATGTCGTGGCACTAGGAGCCGGAATGGCCGACGGACTCGGATATGGAGATAACACCAAGGCGGCTCTTATAACGAGAGGCATAGCTGAGATCACAAGAGTCGGGATCGCGATGGGCGGAAGAGCAGAGACTTTTTCCGGGCTCACAGGAATAGGCGATCTTATTGTCACATGCGCATCAATGCACTCCAGGAACCGCAGGGCGGGGATTCTTATTGGTCAGGGTAAAACACCTGATGAAGCCATGAAAGAGGTCAAGCAGGTCGTTGAAGGCGTATATTCAGCCAAAGCCGGCAGGCAGCTCGGCGAAAAGTATGGAATATCAACACCTATAATAGACGAAGTATATTCTATTCTCGAAGAGAACAAACCGGCAGCTGATGCAGTCAGGGATTTGATGCTGCGCGAGCGCAAGAATGAAGTAAATGATCTTGACTGGAAATAAGTGAGACTACAAAAATATAATTTCAATTCAGGAGATAAGGGTGGAAGATTATGCTGATGCATAATCTTTCACTCATCAGGTTTGTAATGCGACAACTGAGCTGTCGCATTACAAACCTGAGTAACACAGCCAGAAAACCGCATCCGCGGATTTTCTGGCGTGCGTCTTCGCAAACTGCGCTCAGGCATGGAGGTAACGATGCAGATATTTGAAGAACTAAAGGCGAGGGGACTTCTCGCACAGGTCACGGATGAATCACAGATAAGAGATTTGATAAATAACGGAAAAGCTACGTTTTATATAGGTTTTGACCCGACGGCTGACTCACTCCATGTGGGTCATTTCATGGCGCTTTGTCTCATGAAGAGACTTCAGATGGCCGGCAATAAGCCGATCGCTCTTGTGGGCGGCGGCACAGGTATGATCGGCGATCCTTCAGGGCGCACAGATCTGCGCAAGATGATGACTCTGGATATGATCGATCATAACTGTGAATGCTTCAAAAAACAGATGAGCAGATTTATCGATTTTGGTGAAGGCAAGGCTCAGATGGTCAATAACGCTGACTGGCTCAGAAACCTTAATTTCATGGATTTCATGAGAGATATTGGCCCCTGCTTTTCAGTAAATGATATGCTGAGAGCACGCTGCTATGTGAATCGTCTCGAGCAGGGACTGTCATTCCTCGAATTCACATATATGCTCATGCAGTCTTATGATTTCTACAGACTGTATCAGGATTACGGCTGCAATATGCAGTTCGGCGGAGATGACCAGTGGAGCAACATGCTGGGCGGCACAGAGCTCATAAGGAAGAAGCTCGGCAAGGACGCGTATGCCATGACTATTACACTTCTTCTCAAGCATGACGGCACGAAGATGGGCAAAACAAGCGGCGGCGCAGTCTGGCTCGATCCCGACAAAACAAGCCCTTACGATTTCTATCAGTACTGGAGAAACATTGATGACGATGACGTCCTTAAGTGCCTCAGAATGCTGACATTCCTTCCTCTTGAAGAGATAGATGAGATGGATAAATGGGACGGAAGCCGTCTGAATGAAGCCAAGACAATACTTGCAACAGAACTCACCACAATGGTCCACGGTGAGGATGAGGCAGCAAAGGCCAAGGCAGGAGCAGAGGCACTGTTCTCCGGTGCAATAAATAAAGATTCAGAGAATATTCCTACGACACAACTTGCCGACGAAGACTTTATGGAAGACGGGACTATAGATATCCTCGGCCTTCTTGTAAAGACAGGACTCACGGCGAGCCGCGGGGATGCAAGAAGAAATGTACAGCAGGGCGGCGTGTCAGTGGACAGCGTAAAGATAACTGATTTCAAGAAGTTATTCACGAAAGACGAAGTGAAAAAAGGAATGCTTATTCAGCGTGGCAAGAAGAATTTTCAAAAGGTCACGATGTGAGCCGTATGGCTACGGAGGTAAGAGTGGAAGATGGGCAAAGAGACTGAAGATCCGTCACAGATGACAGAGAAGGAAATTATGGAAAGCCTTCTTCGGACTGAGCGTTGCAATGCAAGGCACAGCATGATCACGATGATCACCTGCATGGTGATGACCTGTGTTCTTACTATAGCTGTCGTTGTCGTTGTGCCGAGACTTATAAGTATCATGAATTCAGAAACAAGTCTTATAGCCGCAGCATCAGAGATCAAGGATAACCTGAACACTCTGACAGACAATGCGCAGTCGACGCTCGATAATGTCAATAACCTTGCTAATAATGCAAATGATGTCATAACGCAGAATTCTGATGAACTTACAGAAGCGATAAATAAGATATCAAATATTGATATTGAGAGCCTGAATCAGTCGATAAAGGATCTTCAATCAATCGTTGAACCGCTTTCCAGGGTAAGCAGTATTTTCGGAAACTGATTGATATAAGGGTCAAAAGTACATTCTGCGTTTCTGCTTGCAGAAAAAGCAGAATGTACTTGGGACCCGTCCCACACTCGAAAGTAGCGATTTACGCAGTAAATCAGCG
>JAAZDA010000256.1 GCA_012512995.1 Clostridiales bacterium
CGTAGAGGCTGGTATAAACGCGGCAAACAAGAACTTTTCGCTCGCGGCCTCCGGAATGACGGACGCGGAAGTCCGTGTTTCGTTCATGTCTCCCAAACAGGAAGTACAGCTTGTTACTGATACAAAGAACATCATGAGTGTAGATGTTCCGCTTTATACGTACACTACGAGGACATCAGATCCAAATGATATTTATTCATATGGTCTGGCGTTCACGTCGAGTGATCTTGACTCTGCAGTCACTTCTCTTGCAGGTATCCTGCCTGATATGCTGAAGCTTGCCGAGATCGAGAAGACATGTCAGCTCCTGGCAGCCGAGATCGAGAAGACAAGACGAAGAGTCAATGCTCTGAACATGTTTTGATCCCGGATATGGAGACGAGCATTAAGTTCATTTCCATGAAACTTGATGAGAATGAGAGAAGTTCGCAGACACGTCTTATGAAGATCAAGGACATGATGCTGGAGGATGCTCATCAGTACAAAGAGAGGGAAGAAGAAAACTTTCTTCAGGACAGCAGGGAAAAATCAATAACTGAAAATGCGTAATTCAATATTCAGATTAATTTATGCGGTGGCTTTGTTCATAGCGATCGTATGTGGCATGGAGCTGCTCTCTAATCAGAGCAGCTCTGATGTTACTGCGGATATGAAGGCGGCGACACTGCCGGTCATTACAATGCAGGCTGCAGGACGCGACGTAAATGAACTTCATGGCTATGTATCAGAGCGGGACATAAGTCATTTTCATACAGTTGTTACACCGATAGCAGAGGACAGGAAGGTCTGTTTCACCTTAGATACATATGGTGAGGAAATGGCCGGCCTGTCCTTTGAGGTGCGCACGGTTGACGGAGCAAGGCTTATTCAGGACGGCACGGTCGAGGATATTACGGCCGGTGACAACAACCTGATAAATGCGGAGCTGGCTGTTAAGGATCTTATAGAACAGAACACGGAATACATGCTCGTGCTTCTTTTTGACAGGACTGACGGGAGCGTAGTCCGTTATTATTCGCGTATTATTGAGTGTGATGTCACTGCAGCATCAGAGGAACTTGCTTTTGCGCAGAAATTCCATGACTCAGCCGTAAGAAATAAGGATGATGGAACAGTAAGCAGCTATTTCTCACAGGGGACGGATGATACGGCAAATGCAGACGCTAACAGTACATACGCTTCGGTCAGCATACACAGTAACTATAATCAGGTCATGTACGGAGATATTGCACCTACTGAGATAGTGGCTCCTGTTATAACCATAAATGATCTTCAGGATTCCACATGCATGCTGAGGATGGATTACATACTCACATCAGATACGGAAAGCGGCAGTGTTAAATATGACTGCACTGAGTACTACAGATTGGACAGCGGAAGCGGTGGAGTAACGCTAGCCGATTATTATCGCAGCATGGAGCAGGTGTTTGATCCGGAAGTCGACGACAATTATGCATCTGATGTAATAACACTTGGGATAACCGACAGCAATATGCGGTTCGAGGAAAGTGACGGAGGATCCGCATATGCGTTTGTTAATGCAGGGCGTCTGTACGAATGTACTCCGGCATCTTCGGAAGTCTCACAGGTCTTTGCTTTTGCCGATGCGGACAGCCTGGATGAAAGAGAGAATTACAGAGAATCCGGAATACGTATACTGGACGTGGACGAGACCGGAAGCGTGGATTTTCTTGTGTACGGATATATGAACAGGGGAGAGCACGAAGGTGAACTGGGAGCTGCCATATATATTTACAATGGTGAGTTCCACACTGTAGAGGAACTTGCATTTCTTCCGTATGACGGCTCGTATGAGCTTCTTAAGACACAGGTAGAAAAGCTTTCATACTTCAACAATAAGAACAGTACACTGTTTATTCTGATAAATGAAACACTGTATGAGGTCAACACAACAGACAGAACGGTTATTACCGCAGCTGATAATCTCACTCCGGGTTCACTTGAAGTTTCAAAGTCGGGGCAGATGGTCGCATGGGAATCGCAGGGCAGCGGGACCGGGCAGAACAGTATTACGCTTATGAATTTCTCCACGCTCAAAGATAATAAAATAGATGGCGATTCGGGGGAACAGCTGCAGACACTTGGTTTCATAGGGGAGGATCTCATATACGGCACTGCGAGGGAAAATGATGTAATAACAAATGCAGCAGGCCAGGAAGACCTGTATATGTATTCAGTTGATATTGTTGATTCAGACATTTCTGTGCTTGAGCATTACGAAATGAATGGCTACTATGTCACAGGTGCGGACGTAAAAGGGACGCAGATCACATTGCACAGGGCAAAGAAAAATGCAGATGATGGTCTGTTCGTCACTGTAGATGATGACCAGATATTGACAGCTGACAGCAGCGAACAGGGGACTAATTATGTAAGCCAGGTGGTCACTGATAAATATGAGACGACGATCACTGTAAACATGCGTGGTTTTGATGGAAAAACAGTCAAGTTCGTAAAGCCTAAGACAGTCATCTATGAAGGGAGCAGATCTCTTTCTCTGCCAGTCAAAACAAGTGAGGACAGCCAGCGCTGCTATGTCTATGATATGTACGGGGCCGAGGGAATATATAACACTCCCGCGGAGGCTGGGAAACAGGCAGATGAGAACTCCGGAGAGGCCATTGACGAGACCGGAAGGTATATCTGGAAACACGACAGTAATGCAGAGTCAAATCAGATAATGGCGATCACCGGTGTGACAGCCGTTGAAGGAGAGGATTCCCTGACAGCCTGTCTCGATGCAATATTCGAATTCGAGGGAGTCGCAGTAAGTGCAGAGAATGAACTGCAGAGCAATAATAATATCCTGAGTATAATTGAGGACTCCATACCGGGTTCAGTTGCTTACAACCTTGCAGGCTGCCCGCTTGACTCCGTTCTTTACTATGTAAGCTGTGAAAAGCCCGTACTGGCTCTTTTCGACGGCGGCAGCAGTGCGATGCTCATTGCCGGGTATAACAGTTCGATAGTTGTGGTGGCCGATCCTGCTGACGGAACTCTGATCCGCATGGACAGAGATGAAGCCGAAGAAAAATTCACAAAGGGCGGCGGATACGTCTGTTATCAAATGAAAGCGGACTGACATCGGTGCCGTGTGACGGAGCTTATCAGTTCCAGATCCCGGTCTTCTGTGACTCCTTATATTTAATGACAGCGCTCTGTATACGGTCATTTGGATTGAGAAGATCGCTGATGGAGCTGTCATGGTTGAGCGTATCAATTATGTATGCGATATACTTGCTCATTCCACAACTTATATACCATGGCTTTTCAAGTAATTCTTCTGTCTGGTAGATCAGGTCTGTTGTGAGGACGTAGTTTATAAGTCCTTCTTTGTATGCTTTGTCAAACTCCGAAAGCCCGGCTGTGAAAAGTCCGAAAGTCGAGAAGATGAACACTCGCTTTGCCTTGCGCTCTTTGAGGGCTTTTGCGACCTCCAGAACGCTTTCGCCTGAAGAGATCATATCATCGATAATAATCATGTCCTTTCCCTCAACATTGCTGCCGAGGAACTCATGAGCTGTGATCGGATTACGTCCGTCTACAACGCGTGTATAATCTCTTCTCTTGTAGAACATACCCATATCAAGACCAAGGACGTTGGCGACATATACAGCTCTCTGCATGCCGCCTTCATCGGGACTGATGACCATCATATGGTCTGAATCTATCGACAGATCTTTTATGTTCTTGAGCAGTCCCTTGATGAACTGGTATGATGCCTGAACAGTTTCAAAACCGCTGAGCGGGATAGCGTTCTGCACACGAGGGTCATGAGCATCAAAGGTTATGATGTTATCAACGCCCATGCGGACGAGTTCCTGAAGTGCTATTGCGCAGTCCAGTGATTCGCGTGCTGCGCGTTTGTGCTGTCTGCTCTCATAAAGAAATGGCATTATTACGGTGATGCGGCGTGCTTTGCCTCCGACAGCTGCGATGATCCTCTTGAGGTTCTGGTAATGATCATCCGGTGACATATGGTTTTCCTGACCGAACAGGGAATAGGTCATGCTCCAGTTACAGATATCGACCATTATATAAAGATCCATACCTCTCACGGATTCGCGCAGTACACCTTTTGCTTCGCCGGTCCCGAATCTGGGGACATCTCCGTTTATGATGTAGGTCGGACGTTGATAGCCGGCAAAAGCAAGACTGCTCTTGTGTTCGCTTTCACGCTCTGCACGCCATTTGGTGAGATAGTAATCTACCTCCTCACCCATTGAACGACAGCCCGCCAGGGGTATAAGCCCCAATGATCCTACGGGAATGCTCTCAAGTTTGCGCTTTTCACCTTTTCTGCTCAGTTCCATAAATGTCAGTTGCCTCCTTGTGGATAATTACTGTTTTGTATTCTGAATGTTGTATTTTGACATTATTTTTTTCTGAAGCCGTATATCACGGCCGGAGAATTCGTAAAAATCATATTCACTTGCAAGCCTTGAGAAGATGCGGTCCGTGTAACGGTCCTGCAGTTCTTTGTGAGAAAGATTTGTTGATATGATGGTTGATTTTCTGCGGAGGAGCCGCTCGTTTATAAGGGTGAAGATCCTTGGCGATATGAGATTTGTGAGCATTTCAGTGCCAAGATCATCAATTATCAGTAGATCACAATCGTAAAGATCTTCCAGGAGACTACCCAGCTGATCCTTATATCTATAATCGAATGAAAGTGCCGATATGCGGTCGACCATATCAGCGGACGAAAAATAAATTACCGGGTGACCTTTTTCAATAAGCTTCTGTGCGATACAGACAGACAGGAATGACTTACCCGTTCCGACCGTACCGTGGAACAGAAGGTTGTGAAATTCGGTATCAAAACTTTCGACAAAACATTTGGCTGCCTTTTCAGCTTTTCGGAAGCGAAGCAGGTCTTCGCCGGTATACCATATTTCGGAAAGAGATGAGAAATTCTGCATGGAGGTCAGTTCAGAAAGATGAGAACCTGCATACAGACACGCTACTTCTTTCTGACGGAAACAGTGACATTTTACACCGTTTATATATCCTGTATCATGACAGTCTGCGCAGTCATAAATGGGATCGAGATAGTCTTCAGGGTAGCCATTTGAGAGCAGCAGGGCTTTTTTTTCACTGCTGATCTTTGAAAATTCACTCTGGGTATTTACGGAAGAGGATCCGGATGCCTTATCGGATTTATGTTGTATACGCGCTTTAAGCAGCTGCATTCCGAGCCCCGGAACGCTCTCGTCGAGAGCGCGATAACCAGGCACAGCATCGTAAACCTCATCGCGCCTGCGTACAAGCTCATGACGATTTCGATCCTGCTTCTGCATGTAGCCTAACATGATACTGTCGTATTGCTCTTTACTCAAAGACATATAACTCCTGGAGCTGTGGACTGATTTCAGTTGTCCAGAATATCTTTCAGCTCATTGAAATCATAATTATTCTGTTTGAACTGTGAGAATGGATTCTTGCCTTGCGTAGAAGCAGGCTTTCTGCCTGCGACATTCTCTTTGGCCTGAACTGTGGTAGATACACCGTTCTCAGCCCAGTTGACTGCAACTTTTTCTATATATCTGAAATCCTTTTTGCCGCGGTCTACGCAGTATTGGAACAGATAATCTATAAGGTCATCGGAGAAATGAAGATCCTCCGAGATATAGGCTACAGTCCGTATCTCATTGACTGAAAGTGGCTTGCCGACATATTGCTCTATGATGAAAAGCAGTTCCCTGCGCTTGCGGTCTGCCTTGAATGCGGCGAGAGTCTCAGCGCTGCGGACTTGTTTTGCCGGTTTTGATATGGATGGCTGCACATTTGCACCAGATGCAGCGGCAGTTGTCCCAATCTGCCTTCCGGATGATCTCTGAAGCATTGGAGCCACAGATATAACACGGCTGTTTGTCTTCTCGTCATGAAGTTCTTCGTCGCGGAGCTCCTTCATGTAGATTCCTGTAAGGTTATGCTCTGAGTCGAACTCAAGCGTGATGAGACCGCGCTTTTCCCAATAGCCCAGTGAGCGCAGAACGTCCTTTTCGGTATGATTGAATTTGTCGGCAATATCAGTGATGCTTGTATTCATTCCGGCATTCATCATGCGGAGAAGGTAAAGATATACCTTTATCTGCGCATCATTGGCATCTTTCATGAAATCATCAATAAAAAGATTCGACAGCGACGTCGAACCACAGCTGTTGTTATACATAACAACACCCCCCGGATCCCCAGACTTTATTTATAAGTTTGCTTTTTCGAACAGATGCAGTATAGCATGAGGTCCGTCACCAGGATATTGACAAAAGAACCAAAAAAACTGATCACCGGAAACGACACCGTGACAGACAATCCGGGCGTGGAAAAAGTGCATATTGTGGAAAATGCTTTGAAAGCCCGTAAATATATGCCTTATTAAAAA
>JAAZDA010000257.1 GCA_012512995.1 Clostridiales bacterium
GAGGAAACACCATGTTACTGGTGCCCCAAATGTGAAAATCACAGCATGATAGTTGAGAGCAAAGGTTTGGATTGGGCAACGCTAAAGTGCCCGGTTTGCGGAGAAATATGGAAGGTAGATCCGTCGATCCCTATTCATACTGTGCCGGTAAAGAAAATCTGACCATGTTCCTGCTGCGGCATCATGCAAAACAATTGAAATGATGCCGCAAAAATGTTTCCTTTTTTGCACAAATGTGGTAAGCTTCACTTCGTGATAAATTTCCAGGGACGGTAGCTCAGCCGGGATGAGCGTTCGCCTCACACGCGAGAGGTCACGGGTTCGATCCCCGTCCGTCCCATTTTCCCAAAATCTTTTATTGACATCAGCTTTTCAATCGGGTATTATATCCCTTGCGTGCAGGAATGGCGGAATGGCAGACGCGCAGGCTTCAGGTGCCTGTTGTAGCAATACAGTGAGGGTTCAAGTCCCTTTTCCTGCATCCTTTCGAGGAAAAGTCGAAAAGGGAAAGCCGTTACGCAGCTGATGAGAGTTACATCATATGCGCGGAAGTGTCGGAATTGGCAGACGAGCAAGATTAAGGTTCTTGTGACCGCAAGGCCGTGTGGGTTCAAGTCCCATCTTCCGCATAAAGGTTGCCATTACAGCCGCTGAAAAAGCCGGGAACATTGTTCCCGGCTTTTTGCACGCGTTTATTTATCTTTCTGCTAATTGCTTTTTCGAAAAAGGAAATAGGCTCAATGCGGGGAATAAACAATACATACGGCAAATTTACATCGCAGTTTTCCAAATGGTAAATATCCCGAAAGGATGTGCAAATTGACAATACGTGAAGAGCTTGAAGAACGTGAGAAGGAAATACTTGCGCCGTGGGCCGGTTTTTCCGTCAACTCCAAAGGAAGGCTCCACGACGAGGAACAATGCGATATCAGACCGGTATTCCAAAGGGACAGAGATCGCATTCTCCATTGTAAGTCTTTCAGAAGACTGAAAGACAAGACACAAGTTTTCATCACACCTGATGGCGATCATTACAGGACCCGGCTTACACACACGCTCGAAGTGTCGCAGAATGCCCGCACGATTGCAAAAGCCCTGCGTCTTAATGAGGATCTTACGGAGGCTATAGCGCTCGGTCATGACCTCGGACACACTCCTTTCGGTCACGCAGGAGAAAGAGTGCTGGATCGCGTATGCCCGGAAGGCTTTGATCATTCCAAACAGAGTCTTCGCATGTTAGATATACTTGAAAAAGACGGGCAGGGTCTGAACCTTACATATGAGGTCAGGGATGGCATATTGAATCATCAGACATCAGGACACCCGAATACACTGGAAGGACAGATAGTCAGACTTGCCGATAAGATCGCATATTTCCATCATGATATGGATGATGCCATAAGAGGCGGAATACTTACGGAAAACGATGTGCCGGAAGATATTGCCTGTGTTCTTGGCAGGACGCTGAATGACCGTCTTGATCATTTCATACATGACATAATCACAGCCAGCGCCGGAAAGCCTGTAATAAAAATGAGCGATGAAACGGCGGAAGCAATGATGAAGTTCCGCAGCTTTATGTTCGAGAGAGTGTATATGAACCCTGAAGCAAAGGGCGAGGAGCACAAGGCTGAAATGCTGGTGGAAGCACTGTATGGTTATTACCTTGAACACATTGATCTGTTGCCTTCATATCTCCAGACCAGAATGGATCAGGGAGATTCCAAAGAGAGGATAGTCTGTGATCATATCAGTTCAATGACAGACAGGTTCGCGATCGCCAGATACAAGGAAATATACGTGCCAAAGACATGGCAGTGACAATCTGAAATCGAGGAGTGAAATGTATTATCCAGATGATGTCATAGAGCAGGTGCGCAGCAGCAACGATATCGTAGATGTTGTCGGCTCGTATGTGCATCTCAAAAAGCAGGGGGCTAATTATTTCGGACTTTGTCCCTTTCATAATGAGAAATCCCCGTCGTTTTCAGTATCGCCGGATAAACAGATATTCTACTGTTTTGGCTGCGGGGCGGGCGGAAATGTCATTACCTTCCTCATGAAGTATGAGAACTATACTTTTCAGGAAGCAATGCAGGCGCTTGCAGACAGGGCTGGGATAAAACTGCCCGAGGCTGATTACAGTGAGGAAATGAAGAAGAAAGAGGAGCACAGAAAAATGCTCTTCGCGGTAAATAAGGAAACAGCCACTTACTACTTCAAACTTCTCAGATCACCAAAAGGCGCGACAGGACTTAAGTATCTCACGGACAGAAAGCTGACGTCTGATACTATGAATATGTTTGGTCTTGGATATGCAGACGGAGCAGGCTCTGATCTTGTGAAACATCTGAGGGCTATGGGATTCAGTGATGATGTGTTACTTGAAGCCGGCGTTGCAGCACACGATGAAAGAAAAGGGCTTCACGACAAGTTCTGGAACAGAGTCATGTTCCCGATCATGGACGTGAACAATCGTGTCATAGGTTTTGGCGGTCGTGTCATGGGTGATGGAAAGCCCAAATACCTCAATTCCCCTGAGACACCGATTTTTGACAAGGGACGCAATCTGTACGGACTCAATCTGGCGAAACGAAGCAGGAAAGATCAGTATATTCTGTGCGAAGGGTATATGGATGTCATCGCGATGCACCAGGCAGGATTCACGCAGGCTGTCGCATCGCTGGGTACTTCTTTTACAAGCGGGCAGGCCGGTATACTCAAGAAGTATGTGAACGGAGTCCTTCTGTCATATGATTCTGACGAAGCAGGTGTCAAGGCAGCTCTGAGGAATAACGGTATTCTGAAGGAAGGCGGAATAAGAGCCAGAGTGCTCGATCTTCGGCCGTACAAGGATCCGGATGAATTTATTAAGAATGCCGGAGCAGGTGAATTCCAGAAGAGGATAGATAACGCCGAGAACAGTTTCTATTATGAACTCCGGATGATGGAGAAAGATTACAACATGACCGACCCGGCCGGAAGGACTGATTTCACCAGAGAGGCTGCGAGGCGCCTCGGAACATTTGAGGACGAGGTCGAGCGCGATAATTACATAAGCGCCGTGGCGGAAAAGTACTATATAAACCTGGATTCGCTCAAAAAGCTTGTAGGGTCGTATACAGATACAGGAGTCATAAAGCCTGTGAAGAGGCCGATGAGGTCAGATACACAGGGCAAAACAAATGAGAACACGGCTACGGAGTCGGAGTTCCGTGACCAGGCCTGGCTCCTGACATGGATGAGCGCGGACAAAGATGTTTTTACCCAGGTGTCCAGGTATATTAAGCCTGAGGATTTCAGTGAAGGGCTGCCGAGAGAAGTGGCGGAAAAGTTTTATGCTGATCCTGAAGGCAATACGATAGCATCAATAATTTCACTGTTTACAGAGGAAGAAGAGCAGAACAGGGCGGCAAAACTTTTCAACGCTGAACTTGTTTTGCCGGATGAGGCGCAGGACAGAGAAAAGGCACTCAGGGATATTGTTTATTCTGTAAAAAGCCACGCCTCGAAAA
This sequence comes from Clostridiales bacterium, assembly GCA_012512995.1. Classification (GTDB taxonomy): domain Bacteria; phylum Bacillota; class Clostridia; order Lachnospirales; family Lachnospiraceae; genus CAG-791. Next base: position 3,516 of record JAAZDA010000257.1, read on the forward strand.
GAATAACGGATGAAGCCGGAGGCGGAACTGATGCTTTTGCAAGAATGATAAAGAGCAGGAAGGAACTTGAAGAGCTGGCGAAGGTAAGGTTCCATGTGAGAGGCACAGAAACCTGATAGTTTCAAAACAATCAGAGCAGATGGAGGAGAGATTTGAAGAAGGAAAAGAAGGTAACAGAAGAGAACGTTGAAGAGACAGTAAAAGTAGACGAGAAGGCGCAGGAGCTGTTTCAGAAGAAGCTTGCGGATCTCATTGCGTATGGCAAGAAGAATAAAAATGTTCTGGATCAGAAGGACGTGGACAAGGCGTTTGCAGATATGGATATTGATGATGACCAGTGGGAAATCGTCAATAATACCATTGACAGCAACGGAATAGTGATAAGTCTTCCTGATACGATAGATGAAAGCCCTTCGGATGACGAGCTTATCGCAGAGAAAGAAGAGAATGAGAAAGATGAAGAGAAGAAGATAGAGATCGACATCGATTCTATGGCTGACAATGTCAACATTGAGGATCCTGTCAGAATGTATCTCAAGGAGATCGGCAAAGTCCCGCTCCTTTCTGCTGATGAAGAAATCGTTTTTGCCAAGAGAATGGAGGCGGGAGAGATCGCATCCATGGTCCTTGAGAAGCAGATCAACACAAAGGGCACAAAAGATCAGCTCAAGAAGGAAGGAATCAAGCAGGAAGATATTCCGACCATCAAAGGAAAATCAGATGAAGAGCTCCAGGAACTCATAGATTCAGGTAACGAAGCTAAGAACAGCCTGGCAGAAGCAAACCTGAGACTTGTGGTCAGCATTGCAAAGCGCTATGTCGGACGTGGAATGCTGTTCCTTGACCTGATTCAGGAAGGTAATCTGGGACTCATAAAGGCTGTTGAGAAATTTGATTATCGCAAAGGATTTAAGTTCTCAACATATGCTACATGGTGGATCAGACAGGCAATAACCAGAGCAATTGCCGATCAGGCGAGAACAATACGTATCCCTGTCCACATGGTAGAGACAATAAACAAACTTGTCCGTGTGAGCCGTCAGCTCCTGCAGGATCTCGGGCGTGAACCAACACCTGAGGAAATTGCTCAGACAATGGGGATTACTACTGAGCGTGTTCGTGAGATAATAAAGATAGCGCAGGAACCCGTTTCACTTGAGACACCTATAGGCGAGGAAGAAGACAGCCATCTGGGCGACTTTATACAGGACGAGAATGTTCCGGTCCCTGCTGACGCTGCTGCTTTTTCACTGCTCCAGGATCAGCTTCAGGAAGTGCTCAACACACTGACTCCCAGAGAGCAGAAAGTCCTGCGACTCAGATTCGGTCTTGACGACGGAAGAGCGAGAACGCTCGAAGAAGTCGGCAAGGAATTCAATGTCACAAGAGAGCGTATCCGTCAGATCGAGGCCAAGGCGCTGCGCAAGCTCCGCCATCCCAGCAGGAGCAAGAAGCTTAAGGATTATCTTGATTGATGAAAACAAATAAGAGCCATGAACTTTCAAAACGGCTTGCCGCTATATGCGAAATGGTGCCGGAGGGAAGCTCTGTACTGGATGTTGGCTGTGACCATGCTTTTGTGCCCATAGAGCTCATATTATCCGAGAGGGCCGTGCACGCCATTGCCATGGATGTTGCGGACGGACCGCTTAAATCAGCGGCAGCCAATATCAGGGCATACGGACTTGAAGGTATAATAGAAGTCAGAAAATCTGACGGCCTTGAGAATTATGAAATAGGCGAGGCTGACACACTGATAATATCGGGAATGGGCGGTCTTCTGATAGGATCCATACTTTCAAAGTTCCAGGACAAAACAAGTTCATTTGTAAGGCTGATTCTGGAGCCGCAGAGGGAATTCGGGGCGGTCAGAAAATGTCTCAGGGGACTTTGCCTGGAGATAACTGATGAGCAGATGATAGAGGAAGACGGAAAGTTCTACCCTGTCATATGCGCAAAGCCAGTTGAAGATCAGGCCGTAACACCTTATGGACCTGGTCTTCCGCAGAGAATGTGTGACGAATACGGACCTGTGCTGCTTGACAAAAAAGATCGTGTCCTCAGGCGATATCTTCTGAGGCAAAAAGAAATATATAACGGTATTCTGACTTCACTTAAGTGTACTGAACGGAAGAATAGCAGGATCCCGGAAATAAAGGCAGGCATTGAAGATATTGAAAGCGCTATAACATATATAGATAGTTGATCCAAAGGTACTATAAGAGGAGGTGACATGAATGCTGATGTCTGAAATGATCAGCGTTATCGAACAGTTCTGTCCGCCGTCTTTTGCTGAGGATTGGGACAATGTGGGACTGATTGCCGGGAGATCCGACAAGGAAGTCAGAAAAGTCATTGTAGCTCTCGATGCGACATCTGAGGTAGTAGATGAAGCAGTAAGGAGCGGAGCAGACGCGCTTGTCACACATCATCCTCTTATATTCGGCGGGATCAAAAAGGTAAATGATAACGATTTTGTCGGACGACGCATATTGGCACTTATCCAGAATGACATCTCGTATTACGCCATGCACACTAATTTTGATGTGATGGGAATGGCTGATGCTGCGGCAGATGCTATGAATCTGCAGGACAGGGAAGTCCTTGAGGTAACATTTAAGGACGATATATCTCACGAGGGATTGGGAAGAATTGGAACTCTCCCTGAACATATGCCGCTTTCAGACTGTGCTGCTTACGTGAGAGGTGTTTTTCATATACCGCATGTAAGAGTTTACGGTGACCTCAATCAGCCTATTGTGACAACGGCCATACTTCCGGGATCCGGACATGAAGAAATTGATCTGGCAGTCAAGGCAAACGCCGATGTGATGATCACTGGTGATATAAGTCATCACAACGGTATCGATGCGGTGGAAAAGGGCATAGCCGTGATAGATGCAGGACACTATGGCCTTGAGAAAATTTTCATACCATATATGAAAGATTTTTTCGGACGCGAATTGCCGGAAATTGAAGTCATTGAATCAAAACAAACGGAACCGTTCACGGAGATCTGAAGATTAAAAAGGAGGCTCTTATGCCGGCATTGATGATTGATGGACATACCAGCAATTATGAAAAAGGCACAACGTATGAAACGGTAGCAAATGAGTATCAGGAAGCGTATCACAACACCATCGCATTGATATACATAAATGGGAAGATGCGTGAACTGTCCAAGAAAGTCGACCGCGACGGAGTCCTTACTTTCATAACAACAAAAGATGCTACCGGACACAAAACATACTGCCGCACGGCCGAGATGATGCTTGTAAAAGCTGTTTCTGACTGTTACGGCCCGGGCGTTCATGTGAAGATAGAGTTTTCTATCGGAAACGGATATTATTGTCAGGTGGTTGATTCAGACGTACCGGTCGATGATGCTTTTGCAGCCGCCATCGAAAAGAGAATGATGGAAATGGCAGAGGCGGAGATGCCTATCGTGAAGAAAACATATCCGATAGATGATGCCATTGCTCTTTTTGGGAGACAGGGAATGGCTGACAAGGTGAAGCTCTTTCATTTTCGCAGAAGTTCTACGATAAATGTGTATAACCTTGATGGCTATTTTGATTACTATTACGGGTATATGCTCCCGGGCACAGGGTATGTCAGGAAGTTCCATGTGGAGGCATACAGTGGCGGGCTGATGCTTGTTTTGCCCACTGAGGACAATCCGGATGTGGTTGAAGAGTTCAGGGACAGCAGACACCTTTTTGAAACGCTTAAACTCTCCCAGGACTGGGGAGACCTGGTGGACATAGCAAATGTCGGTGATCTCAATGAACGGATATGTCAGGGCAGTATCAATGATATGATACTTGTTCAGGAAGCTCTTCAGGAGCGCAGGATCGGCGAGATAGCGGGAATGATAAACGAAAGAGAGAACGTGAAGTTCGTCCTGATCGCAGGACCCAGTTCATCCGGCAAAACAACATTCGCGCACAGACTTGCGATACAACTTAGATCTTTTGGCCTGAAGCCACATATAATCAGTCTCGATAATTATTTCGTGAACCGCGAGAAGACACCGGTAGATATAGACGGAAACTATGATTTTGACTGTCTTGAGGCAATTGATCTGGAGCTGTTCAATGATGATATGAATGATCTTCTTGACGGCGAAGAGGTCGAACTGCCGACTTTCAATTTCAAGGCCGGCAAACGTGAGTACAAGGGCAGAAAAATGAAGCTTCATGATGACGATATTCTTATCATCGAGGGCATTCATTGTCTCAATCCGAAGACTACTGAGGAATTGCCGGATGAGAATAAGTTCAAGATATACACGAGTGCACTGACTACTCTCAATATTGATGACCACAACAGGATCCCGACGACAGATGCAAGGCTCCTGCGAAGAATGGTGCGTGATTCATGGCTTCGCGGATATGATGCGAGGCAGACACTGAATATATGGAAGAGCGTGCGCGAAGGTGAGGAACAGTACATTTTCCCTTATCAGGAGGATGCTGATACTGTTTTCAATTCGGTCCTCATATATGAGCTCTCGGTAATAAAGCAATATGCCGAGCCGCTTCTGTTCAACGTTAGAAAAGGAGAGCCTGAGTATTATGAGGCGAAGAGGCTGCTCAAGTTCCTCGATTATTTCGTTGGTGTAGATACGGCAGCAGTACCCAAGAATTCGCTTTGCAGAGAGTTTGTAGGAGGCGGAGGGTTCCAGTTGTAACGTCGTCTTTATAAAAAAGTAATTTGACAAATTTTAGTCATATGAGTAAAGTTATCAGACGGTGAGCAGAACGGGTGATCGCGGCTGCAGATCCCGAAAGGGTGCAGGTGAGGAAAGTCCGGGCTTCACAGGGCAGGATGCCGGTTAACGGCCGGCGGAGGCGACTCCAGGGAAAGTGCAACAGAGAGCAGACCGCAAAGTGCTGCGTAAGCAGTGCTTTGTAAGGGTGAAAGGGCAGTGTAAGAGACTACCGGCCATGTGGTAACACAGGGCGCATTGTAAACCCCATCCGAAGCAAGACCGAACAGAAGGTTACGGCCGGCCCGGCCAATCCTTCAGGTGGGTCGCTTGAGACTGCCGGCGACGGCAGTACTAGACAGATGATCATTCAAGACATAACCCGGCTTACAGTTCTGCTCACCTTATAAAAAATGGAGGAATGATGACAAAGATCGATATAGTTTCCGGTTTTCTCGGAGCCGGCAAAACAACACTTATAAAGAAGCTTCTGGGGGAAGCCCTCGCAGGAACAAAAGTAGTACTGATTGAAAATGAATTCGGTGAGATCGGAATTGACGGCGGGTTCCTCAAAGAATCAGGGATCCAGATCCGTGAAATGAATGCAGGCTGTATCTGCTGTTCACTTGTCGGAGATTTTGGAACATCGCTTAAGGAAGTAATGGCGACATACGCGCCTGACAGGATCCTCATTGAACCATCAGGTGTCGGGAAACTTTCTGATGTCATGAGAGCCATAGAGGATGCATCAAAGGGCACCGATATGGAACTTAACAGCGCGGTCGCTGTAGTTGATGCGAGCAAGGCAAAACTTTATATCAGGAATTTCGGTGAATTCTTCATCAATCAGATAGAGCACGCAGGGACGATCCTTCTAACCCGCGCTGACAGGACATCAGACAAAACAATGAATGAGGCAATAGAGCTTCTTCGTGAGCACAATCCGAGGGCAACTATTATTACGACACCTCTGGGTGAGCTCGATGGTAAGGCTGTTCTTGATACGATAGAAGGCAATGATGATCTGCAGAAGCAGATGCTTGATGAAGTCCTTGCCTCACATAAAGATGAAGAACATGAGCACCATCATCATCATCACCATCATCATGACGAAGATCACGACGATGATGACGACGAAGATGATGACGATGACGATCACGACGACGATCACGACGAACACGAGCACCACCATCATCA
>JAAZDA010000258.1 GCA_012512995.1 Clostridiales bacterium
CTCGTCAGCTGCCTTGACTGCTGCAGCACCTGAAGCAAATGCTTCGTTTATATCTGTGAGCGAAGCGATATGTGTTGCTGCTCTCTGAAGTGTTGAAAACTCGACAGCACGTGTCTTGAGTCCGGTCTTACCTGCAATGATCTGGCAGAGGTTAGCTGCAGATCCTGAAAGCTGCTTGTGTCCAAAAGCATCGACAGGAAGATCCCTTCCTATCTCGCATACAAGTGTTCCGTCTGCTGTGTGAATACCCTCTGAAATAGCGATAACAACTGAACGCTTTGTCTTTGAAAGATGATCGATCTTCTCCATGAACTTGTCCATGTCGAAATCACGCTCAGGAAGATAGATCGCGTCAGGTCCTGTGCAATCATCGCCACGTGAAAGTGCAGCAGCTGCTGTGAGCCAGCCTGCGTCACGTCCCATGATCTCGACGATTACTACTGTTGGCTTCTCAGCACCGAAAGACTCGTTATCGCGGATGATCTCCTTCATGGAAGTTGCGATGTATTTGGAAGCTGAGCCGTAGCCCGGGCAGTGATCCGTGATAGGAAGATCGTTATCTATAGTCTTTGGAACGCCCATGAATCTCTGAGGCTTATTATGTGCTGCAGCGTAGTCGCTCAGCATCTTTACGGTGTCCATTGAATCGTTTCCGCCTGCATAGAAAAGGCACTCAATGTCGTGCTTCTCCATGATCTCGAAAACTTTCTCGTATACATCTTCGTGGCCTTCGATCTTAGGCATCTTAAAACGGCAGCTGCCAAGGAAAGCAGAAGGTGTTCTCTTGAGCATCTCTACTCCTGTAGGATCAGCGAGATATCCATCGAGATCAACAAGCTTGTCCTGCAGAAATCCCTCGATTCCGTGAACCATGCCATAAACTGTTTTGACGCCAAGCTTCTTGGCTTCTGCGTAAACACCTGCAACTGAAGAATTGATTACGGCTGTGGGGCCGCCTGACTGACCAACTACGATATTTCCTTTCATCATTACCTCCATGCTTTTTTGAATGATAACAAGTTTTGAACATTTCTCATGTCAAAACAAATGTCTTTGCCGAACAAAAATTATAGCAGAATCGTTTTCACCTTGCAACGGAAGCCGCCAATCTGCCGCTGATGTTCACGCCAGCTCAATGGCCTCCCATGGGGCGGAGGCTCACTGCAATTTCTGGCAGTACCTGAACTGTTCTGTCGATTTCTTCGCGCGTGTTCTCAGCCCCGATCGTAAACCTCAGCGCACCGCGTGCCCTCTCTTTATCTGCACCGATCGCGGTCAGGACATGTGATGGCTCAAGCGCCCCTGTCGTGCATGCACTGCCCCCGGATGCGCAGATTCCCTGCATATCGAGCATAATAAGGACCGACTCGGCCTCAACGCCGGGAATCGAGAAATTCAGGTTGTTGAAAATTCTTGCCTGAGTTTTTCCAGGAACAGGTCCGTTCAGAATGACATCAGGAATAGCCTCTTTGACTTTGTTCCAGAAGTAGAGTTGCAGACTCTCAGTATCACTCACGGCTTTGTTCTCAGATTCACTCACGGCTTTGTTCTCAGCCTTGCTCTCAAATTCACTCACAGCCGCGGCAAAACCTGCTGCAGCCGGGACATTTTCGGTTCCTGCTCTCCTGCCTCTCTCCTGCATTCCGCCGTGCATGAAAGCACCGAGCTGCAGGTTGTTCCTGATATAAAGGAAGCCAATTCCTTTCGGCCCGCCTATCTTGTGTGCACTCACAGAGAGCAGGTCTATCGACATCTCATCGACTCTGAGCGGGATCTTCCCATACGCCTGGACTGCATCTGTGTGGAAAAGCACCGGAACGAAGGCTGATTTGCCCGAACCCTGTGCTGCCATTTTACTGTGTTCGTCATTATATTGTTTTACGATTTCAGCGATTTCAGCTATCGGCTCTATGGTTCCGATCTCATTATTTACAGCAATGACTGAAACTATTTCCGGCACATCCTCCTCCAACGCGTCACGCACGCTTTCCGGATTCACTATTCCATTTCCATCGACCGGCAAAATAGTAACATCACACCTGTTCTGTCTTCTCAGGTACTCACATGTTGTCAGGATCGCATGGTGCTCGATGGCCGTTGTGATTATTCTTGGTTTACGACCCGAATTTATGCCATTGCTCAATCCATCTCCAAGCGAATTGTCCGACTGAAATCGACCATTTGAGCATTTATCAATTGCTGCGTTCATGGCATCCACGGCCGCGGTCAGCGCCCAGTTGTCCGACTCTGTTCCGCCTGAAGTGAAATATATTTCATTCCTCGCGGCGCCGATACTGCCAGCGATGACGGCACGGGCGTTCTCCAGAACTTGTTTTGCCCGGGAGGCAGGTCTGTAAACAGCGCTGGCGTTCCCGTAAGTCTCCTCGAGTGCGCGCTCCATTGCCTCTATGGCGGCAGGCCGCATCGGCGTTGTCGCGGCATGATCAAGATATATCAATTCCATATGTAACTCTCCTCAAATTTCCGGGTAGCAACTGCCTGAACAGGACGCGGGGAATCATCCAAAATCTCAGTTCCACCTCAGTCCTTTCGGATAATGATTCTTGAAAGTTCCGCCAGAGGCTTTTGCCCAGCCGAGCGGAAATCCGCAGACTGTGATAAGCGCCCAGCCTCTGATCTTCGAAATACTCTCTGCAGATCTGGCCGTTTCATCAGTCAAAACAAGTGTTCCGCCTTTCAGATAATCAATTATCCTTTTTTCATCGGCTGCGAAATCTACTGAATAACAGGCACATATGGCGTGTGACCGAATCAAATGGAGTGAATCCCCGCCTTCCTCTTCATCTTCTGAATTGGATGCTCCGCACCATGCAGCTGCCAATGCCAGCGCATGCGACGGTTCAAATCTGTCCTTCTTGACTGTCCCGAGGTCGAGTCCCGGGCGCAGGACTTTCAGTCTCTTCAGGGAGAGCATGTCAGGAATCAGATACAATTCTTCTCCAAATGAAATGATACGTGGATCCTGAGATTTCGATAATCCAGCATTTATATGTTTTGCTATCAGGAAATCATCCGCGAACTCATGCAACAGTTTCAGCTTCGCCGCATCTGTCTTTTCAATTTTGTCGGTACAGACTTTGGGCGATGGCGTCCCATCCTGCTTCAGCACTGCAATAAAATGGCCTTCTCCCTCGACCTTATGCGGCCAGAGACGGATAGTGCGTGACAGTTCTCCAGCCAGCGTTTTATCATAGTCAAAACTCACAGTATCCAGATAAGCAGAATTGCCATTACTGAATGATCCGGGATCTGTCATCATATCTTTTACATGATAATTTCTGTGGTCATTGAGGAAATGTGCGACAGTTCCTTCATCTTCCTCTGGAGCGAAAGTGCAGGTCGAATAGACGATGGTCCCGCCTTCGCACAGCATCTTCGATGCGCATTCCATTATGCTCTGCTGCCTGGCAGCACACAATTTTACATTGTCTGTAGACCAGCCGGTCAGCGCCTGCTCTTCCTTGAGGAACATGCCCTCACCCGAACATGGAGCATCCACGATTATCCTGTCAAAGAACGAGGGGAACTTCAGTGCCAGTGATTCAGGTGATTCATTTGTGACAATACAATTAGTGATTCCCATGCGCTCGACATTTGAGGACAGGATTCTTGCACGAGACGCGTTGATCTCATTCGATATGAGAAGCCCTTCGCCTTTCATCATGCAGGCGAGAGCAGTTGTTTTGCCGCCCGGTGCAGCGCAGAGATCGAGGATGCGCTCTCCCGGTCTTGCGCCGGAGATTTCGGCGACCGCCATGGCCGACGGTTCCTGTATATAGTAGAGTCCTGCTTCGTGCAGCGGATTCTTTCCGGGGCGCGTTTCCTCGTCATAGTAGAATCCTGAGGTGCACCATGGGATCGGTTTCAACTTGAAACGTGATTCCGGATCAGCGTTCGCGCAGCCGTCGTTGCCATTTTCAACCGGCGCTGACGATTCATCCATATGCAGTTTCATGAATTCCTGTACTGCTATCTTCAGTGTGTTGACTCGAAGTCCGCGGCGTGGCTCGCGGTCATATGAGGCCGCGAACTCGTCATATTCGTCACCGAGGATCGCTCTCACTCTCGAAATAAATTCCTCAGGCAGTGCCACGGAGCCTTTGCCTGAGAAATGGTCACTTGTTTTGACTGTTGAGTTTTCTGAACTTGTTGAGTTGATAATTGTCATATTTTCCTTCATGCCTGAGCGCAGTTTGCGTATGCTACGGCTCTTGTCGCATTGCTCAGGTTTGTATTTGTGGTTTACTTTGGCAGGTATTACTTTGCTTTTTCGCCAAGTATTGTCATTACTTTCTTCTCGTTATAACCGGAGAGGACCACCGCGCCAAGAATGCAGAGACCGGTCGCGGAGAACGCGGCGATGCGGTAGCCAAGGCCAGTTGCTGCGCCGATGGTCCCAAGACTTGTGAACAGGAGCGCGGCAACGCTCTGCCCCATTTTCATGGAAAACGTGCGGGCAGCAAAGAACATTCCGTCATGATTCTCTTTCGTCACGAGGGCATCGCTTTTTGCGATATCAGCGACGATCGTCTGCGGCAGGATCCCGAGGATCGCCATGGGGAATGCCGCGACAAGTACAACAAGAATTCCGGATATCAGTCCCGGAACTCCGAACAGTCCTGATAATCCTGTGATCAGGAAAACAAGTGACATCCCGCCGAAAGCGGTTATCACCAGTTTCTTCTTGGCTACTTTGTGCGCAAGGCGGTTGACCGGCAGGTAGCAGCAGACAGAGAGCAATGTCATCGCCAGATACAGTATCGTATTGTATGTTTCTGGGAGTTTCATGAGCGCCGTGATAAAGAAAGTGAGTCCGGACTGGAACATAGTGATCGCGATCCAATAGAAAATATCACTGCCGACAAAAACACGGAAATCGCGGTTGCGGAATGTTTTGCCCAGTGATGTGAATGCGTTGCTCTCGTCAGTTTTTGTCTCCGCCACGTAATCCCTCTCACGCAAAGTGAGCGGCGGAACAAGAAGACAAATAAGCGCAAACGCCGAGAGGACTGCGAAGGTCATTCTTATTGCGCTCACACGTCCGAGTGACGGTGTCAGTGCGCCCCAGATGAAGGGAGCTGCATAACCC
>JAAZDA010000259.1 GCA_012512995.1 Clostridiales bacterium
AAACAGGGCAGACCAACGAATTCGCGGGTAAGAGATCGAGCCCGACAAGTGTCTGACTAACACGCTTACCCGCGAAATGGCGCAGACCGACGAATTCGCGGGTAAGAGATCGAGCCTGGCAAGTGTCTGACTAACACGCTTACCCGCGAAACAGGGCAGGTCGACGAATTCGCGGGTAAAGAAGCAAGTTCGAGGAATCTGGCGATGGCCGGTTTACCCGCGAAACAGGGCAGACCAACGAATTCGCGGGTAAAGAAGCAGGACAATAGCCGGAGTTTAGTAGTATCATAGAGGAACAGCAGGTATTCAGATATAAAGGCGCGAATGACGAAGGCATATAAGACAAGAGGTATAAACGGCATGAACAGAAAAGATGACAACAGCAAAGAGGCAAAACTTCAGCGGAAGGCCGCAAGGAAGCAGAAACGAAATGAGATGAATGAAGCGGTCAATACTCATCTTAAGAGTGATAAGAAGGTCTATCTTGTTTACATAATATTGAGGGCGCTGATTGTTATCTGCATGGTAAGACAGTTCTTAAGGGGCAGTTATGAGAACGTCGCCCTGTGTGTTCTGTCATTGATATTGCTGATCATGCCCAGCATAATGCAGGTAAGGCTCAAGGTGGATCTGCCGAGAACGCTGGAGATAATCCTTCTGTTCTTTATTTATTCCGCGGAAATACTGGGAGAAGTCAACAATTACTACACGGCGGTACCGATGTGGGACACAGTGCTTCATACACTCAACGGATTTCTTGCGGCAGCGATCGGATTCTCCATGGTCATGATCCTCAATCGCAGTAACAAGGTGATATTCGAACTCTCGCCGCTCTACATATGTATAGTCGCCTTTTGTTTCTCAATGACGATCGGCGCTGTCTGGGAAGTATTCGAATTCTCAATGGACTGGTTCTTCGGGCTTGATATGCAGAAGGATACGATAGTTCACAGCATATCGAGCGTTGCCATAAATCCGACGGGCGCGCAGGTTCCGGTAAGAATTAACGGAATCACATCAACAATGGTAAATGGTCAGGATCTGGGGATAAATGGATATCTTGACATCGGGATCATTGACACGATGAAGGACTTAATCGTAAATCTCATAGGTGCGGTCGTTTTCTCAGTCATCGGGTATTTAGCTCTGAAAGGCGGAGAACGCGAAGTGAGAGTAATTGAGAAGTTTATTGTGAGACCTGTGGGTGTGAAGAAGAGCCTGAAAGACGGAATTGCTGAGAAACAGGCTGCAGATCAGGCAGGGGATGCGGCTGCAGATCAGGCCTGGGATCATGAGGCAAAACAACAAGGAACACTCAGCCCAGGATCGTCAGAAGTCGAAAAGAAAGAATAATGGTCTTCAGGAGATATCAAAGTTGATCAGAAATTTTATTTGAGCAAATGGTAACGGCAAAACTCAGCGGCGCCCTCTCCAACAGACCCGACAAGTGCTATAGCAGGCACACCGGCCATCTTGCAGTGGACGCCGATTCCATATACTGCTTTTCCAAAACAGCTCTGATAGTCAAGACGTCCTTCCCCGGTGACAACGAGGTCGACGTCTTTTATCATATCGTCAAAACATATGAGATCCAACACAGTCTCGATACCGGACTTCCAGCTCATCAGTACATTCAGCCATCCTATAGCTTCAGGAAAACCGCATTTTTCCTTCAAATGTCCACCTGTGCTCTTTAGTCATGCCAAGGAGCAGCCTTACTGACAGGTCATCAGCCTTATCAGTGAACGGATTATATTCAGGACCGCTGTACTCGATCTCAGCGTCGCATGAACCGTCGATCTCAGAGACCTCGGCGGAAAACTCGACCGGAAGCACTTTGCTGCGCGGAATAAGGATCTGCACGCAGAGCTCCTCAAATATAGCCTGAAGCCCATTGATCTGCCGCTGACTTAAAAAGTGCCTGTGACCAAATTCTTCAATGCAATTACTGACTTCAATAAAGTCGAATGTGGCAGACTTGATTTCTCGTTCAAAGGTCTTAAGTCGTTTTATAAATATGCGTGTGCGGTCTTTCTGAGGGTGCTCAAAGATCTGCTCAGGTGTGCCATCTTCGTAAATTCCACCCTGATCCATATAGAAAACACGTGTGGAAACATCATGCGCGAATTTCATCTCATGAGTGACGATAAGCATTGTCAGGCCCTGACGGGCCAGTGAACGGATCACTGCAAGGACTTCACCGACCATTGTGGGGTCGAGGGCCGATGTCGGCTCATCGAAAAGAATGATCTCAGGTTTCATGGCAAGTGCCCGGGCTATAGCGACACGCTGTTTCTGGCCTCCTGACAGTTCATCGGGATAGTTGAAGGCCTTTTCAGCAAGACCCACTGTGGAAAGAAGACGCATACCTTCATCACAGGCTTCTTGTTTTGACTGTTTCAGAAGGTCTACAGGACCCAGAATAATATTCTCGATAACTGTCATATTTGAGAAAAGGTTGAAGTTCTGAAATACCATTCCCATTTTGCGGCGAATGGCAGGGATGTCAGCGCCTTTTGCGGTTATTGATTCGCCGTCAATGATGATATCGCCTGATGTCGGAGTCTCAAGCATGTTAAGGCAGCGCAGAAACGTGGATTTTCCTGTGCCGGAAGGCCCTATGATTGAAATGACATCACCTTTTTCAATATCTGCGGTTACATCAATAAGGGGTGTGACATCAGGGAAAACTTTTTTCAGGTGTCGGATAGAGATCATGTAGCGCACTCCCTTCAAAATGAAATGTTTACACTTCATGATACACGAATTTACCGTCCATGAAAGCAATTTTTTCTTTACTTCTGCGCAATGAAGCGATAAAGTTTTTACATCACGAAGAAGTTCAGAGGAGGGGAAAATTATGTTTTATGGAACGTGGTGGTCATTGGTGCCGCCTGTTATGGCAATTGTATTAGCACTTGCTACGAAAGAGGTATATTTGTCACTGTTCTGCGGAGTCATGCTCGGAGCCGGTATGGTTGCGGGATTTCAGCCGTGGAATACTTTTACCACGCTGTTTACGACCATGAAGGACAGCATGGATCTCAACATCATCATCTTTGATGTATTGCTCGGTATGATCATAGTTCTGATGAGCAGAAGCTGTGGCACTGCTGCATACGGTCGTTGGGCGGCATCGCACCTTAAGAACAAGAAGCAGGCGCTTATGGCAACGGCAGGTCTTGGTGTACTGATTTTTGTTGATGATTATTTTAACTGCCTTACGGTCGGCTCAGTTATGCGCCCTGTAACTGACAAATTCAAAATCTCCCGCGCAAAACTCGCGTATATAATCGATGCGACGGCAGCGCCGGTATGTATCATAGCAC
>JAAZDA010000260.1 GCA_012512995.1 Clostridiales bacterium
AAGCCGGAAACGGCCAGCTTGTCGACACATCAGAGGAGGAGAAGCTCACATGGCTTCGTCAGATCCTCGAGTGGCAGCAGGACATGCCGGACAACAAGACATTTATGGATGGGCTCAAGTCCAATCTTGACCTCTTTTCAGACGATGTCTATTGTTTCACGCCTAACGGCGAAGTCAAAACACTTCGTGTCGGCTCTACTCCGATCGATTTTGCCTACGCAGTCCACACTGCGGTCGGCAACAAAATGGTCGGCGCGAGGGTCAATGGCAAACTTGTAAATATCGATTATCAGATCCAGAACGGCGACCGCGTCGAAATACTGACATCTCAGAATTCAAAGGGGCCCAGCCGTGATTGGCTCAGTGTCGCCAAGAGCCCACAGACCCGCAACAAGATAAATCAGTGGTTCAAGCAGGAACTCAAGGATGAAAATGTCGTAAAGGGCAGAGAGCTCATTGCAGCATATTGCAAAACAAAAGCTCTCATTCTTTCTGATATTTGCCAGAGTATCTACCAGGAAGCAGTCGAACGCAAATACGGATTCCGTGACTGGGATGCTGTTCTTGCGGCGATAGGCCACGGCGGCCTTAAAGAAGGTCAGGTCGTCAATAAGCTCACAGAGCTTTATGACAATGACCACAGGACAGTTCTCAGCAACGAAGAAGTCCTGAAGCAGGTAGAGGACAATGCCGCAGCCAATGAGCAGCGACCTGAGAAACACGAGAGAAATCCTATCCTGGTCAAAGGGATCCACGATGTGGATGTGCATTTCTCGAAGTGCTGTAATCCTGTTCCGGGAGACGAGATTGTAGGTTTTGTCACGCGCGGAAGAGGTGTTTCCATTCACCGCACTGACTGTGTCAATATCATACATATGCCGGAAATGGACAGAGTTCGTCTGATCGACGCTGAATGGGAAGATGGTGCTGACACTACGAGTGACAAGTCATTCGAGGCCAAGATCGTTATCTACGCTGATGACAGATCGGGACTGCTTAATGATGTGTCACGTGTTTTCACTGAACAGAGCATCAACATACTGAGTCTTACAACAAGAACGAGCCTTAAGAACAACACGGCGACAATGGAAGTCACATTCCGTATCCGCGGGAAGTCCGATCTCACTATGATCTCAGACAAGGTGCGCCAGGTGCCGAGCGTTATTGATGTTGAGAGAGGTAAATAAGGTGGGATCGCGTGATGATCATATGTACCGGTGCTTCAACATAGAGCCGCAATCATCATTTAGATGGAAACTTTGAACTACAGACAGGAGTTATATGCCAGATAAAAATGACGTAATAGTTGGTGAATTCCAGGTAGGAATGCTGCCGACAAATTTCTATTTCCTGCATCTTAAAGGGAGCAATGACTGCATTACTTTTGATCCGGGAGATGATGGGGAGAAGATATACAATGAGCTGAAGAATCGCGGTCTGACTGTCAAAGCTATTTATCTGACGCACGGTCATTTTGATCATATCTGGGGACTTGCTGACCTGCGGAAACTGACTGGCGCGCCTGTTCTTGCATATGAAGGCGAGAAGCGTCTTCTGTCTGACCCTGAGCTTAACGAATCGGCTGGCTATTATCGCAGTTGCACCGTTGTCCCTGACAGGTGGCTCCGCGACGAAGAAAAGACGATATACGCCGGAATAACCTCAAAACTTCTGGCGACACCCGGTCACACAGAGGGCAGCTGTTGCTATTATATTGATGCTTCCACACATATTCTCATAAGCGGCGACACGCTATTTCAGTACTCAGTCGGCAGGACAGACCTTCCGACCGGCTCTGAGAGCGCAATCGTCCACTCACTTCAGGACAAAATAAAGCCGCTCCCGAATGACACCGTAGTGTATCCGGGACACGGCCCGCAGACTGATCTTGCAACTGAAAAGATGTTCAATGAATACATGAACTTCTGATTACAACTTTTCTCCGAACTTTTTGCTGAGATTGCTTCGAAAAGTGTAATTTCCTGGCAATTATCTTGCCTTACTGTCGTACTCAAAATCCGAATAATTCGGTATCGATGTGTCGAAGGCAGTGACATACATGGAATTCACTGTGGTCTGTGCACTGATGAAAAATGTGGTGTCATCAATATATCCGGCACTGAGGATCTTTGTTACTGTGGAATTCTTGTCCCTGAGGTCATATGTTTTGCCGAGCACTGTAAAGCTTGTGCCGTTTATAGTGAATTCAGGGCGATAATTGATGCCCTGTGCGGACTTGAGTTCAGTCAGAGACCAGGAAGGATTCAGAGCATCATCCACGTGTACCATGATCGTGAAGGTGCTTGCCTTGAGATTGTCTGAAAGTCCGTATTCAGTAAATGTCACGAATGTGTCACCGGACTTCAGACCGGTGAATACATAATACCTTGTTCCCAGATTGGTGAATCCGTCCTGAGCTTCTTCATTTGACTTTTCCTGATAGAATTCGTTCGCATCACATTTAAGAATACTCTCATCTTTTACAGTAGCAGTCCATATGCTGAACTTGCCCTCGTAAATCGGGAACGCGAACTGATGCCCGCCTAATGTTATCCCGGCAGATGACACAATCTTGTCGCCATTTGAATCAAGCATACTCTCAATACCATCACTAGTTGCGGATGTTGTCACGGTAGTTGCTGCCGACACGGTCCTTGCAGAAAAAATCATTGCTGCTATTACCAGGATCCCGGCTAACGCCGTGGTCAACAGTCTGAAAAGTTTCCTGTGATCTATGCTTTCTTCTCTTACACTTGCATAATTGCTCATCTTGTAACTTCCATTTTTGTTAATGCTCCAACTTCCAGAATATTCAGATACCTGTATTGTACTCAATCCAGCACATAAAGACCAGCCGGGGAATACTAATATATACGCTTTACGTATACACGCGGGAAGGATATAATTATGTATGATAAATGACTTCGCAGACAAAGAAACTGAAAAGATATTTGACCAACATTTTTCTAAAAAGTTGCCTCAGGCAATTCAGAGAATTGCATTGCGCAAACTGATAATGATTAATAACGCAGAAAATTTGGAGGATTTAAGAGTACCTCCTTCAAATCATCTGGAGTTGTTACATGGTGACAGAGAAGGTCAGTACAGTATAAGAATTAATGATCAATACAGAATATGCTTTACTGAGGACAGGAACATAATTCACAATGTTGAAATCGTTGATTACCATTAAACTACTGTGGAAAGGAGCATAAAAATGGAAAAAACAATTGAAACACCGAAGATCAGCGAAATTCTGTCTGAAGAATTCATGGAGCCGTTGGGAATTTCGTCATATAAATTAGCAAAGGAAATTCATGTACCGACTTCACGCGTGCAGGAAATTCTTCATGACAGAAGAAAGATAACTGTTGATACATCGCTTAGGCTTGGCAAGTATTTTGGAGTGTCCGACAGATATTTCCTTGATTTGCAGAATGACATCGATATCCGCAACACAAAGAAGATTCTTAAAAACGAAATCAGTACGATTCAGGAAGTAAAGAGTGAAAGATTATGCTGATGCATAATCTTTCACTCATCAGGTTTGTGCCTGAGCACAAACCTGAATAACACAGCCAGAAAACCGCATACGCGGATTTTCTGGCGTGAGCCTTCACAAAAAACGCTCAGGCATGAAAGGTAAATATGCCTGATCAGAGCCTGTATAAAGAATATACAGATGATGTAGGTGTCAAAACCCCATTTTGGCTATGATGCTATACGAATTGCTCCGCTTCTATTGAAGCTTGCGCAATTCTCCCCACACTCGGAATCCGCTGATTTACTGCGTAAATCGCTACTTCCGAGTGTGGGACGGGTCCCAAATACATTCTGCTTTTTCTGCAAGCAGAAACGCAGAATGTACTTTTGACCCTTATATCATACAGATTAAGGACATACAAATATGCTTACAGCAATTGTAAATAATGATCTATACAGATATGAAATCAATTCACTCGTAAAGGCTTTCTATCCGGAGGAGACGGTGAAGGTACTGGTCGTGGGTGACTCAGACACGTCTACAAACGTACGCACGGCCGCGGGTATATCAGAGGCACCGTTTCTGTCCGTCAAGTACACAGAAGACAGGCTGACCATATCAGTCAAAACAAGTAACAAACCCGCTATCTGCGCGGAATACGAAGGCTCTGAATGCGATGAAAAATCTGCTGAGCTCAAGAACGAGTTAAAACATATGTTGTACCAGGTTCTGACAGAAGAGACAGGGCGGGTGCTTCCCTGGGGAGAGCTCATCGGGATCAGACCGACAAAACTTGCAATGATGCATATTGACGGCGGAGCGACAGATGACGAGACAGTGCAGTATATGATGGACGAACATCGTGTCAGTCGCGGAAAAGCCGAACTTGCTGTAGAGATCGCAAGGCGCGAGAAGAAAATCCTTCAGAACATTCATTATGAGAATGGCTACAGTCTGTACATCGGTATTCCTTTCTGCCCGACGACGTGCCTGTATTGTTCTTTCACAAGTTTTCCGCTCGCTTCCTGGATGGATCGGGTCGACACTTATCTTGATGCTCTGATCCATGAAATAGAAGCTACAGCACTTATGATGAAGTCGCGCGGCAAGGTGCTTGATACTGTATACATTGGCGGCGGGACGCCTACAACGCTGGAACCGGCGCAGCTCGACAGACTGCTGAATGCGATTGAGGAGAATTTTGAGAAAGAAACCAAGCACAGTACAGTGTCACCGGATCAAGCGGATGGACATAGTTTAGCCTCAACGCTCCAGGAATTCACGGTCGAGGCGGGCAGACCTGACAGCATTACACCGGACAAACTGGCGATGCTAAGGAAGCATGGGGTCAGGCGCATAAGCGTTAATCCTCAGACGATGAACGACAGGACTCTTGAACTCATCGGCAGAAGGCACAGTGTTCAACAGGTCATCGATGCATTCCACATGGCGCGTGAGGCGGGTTTTGACAACATTAACATGGACATAATTCTCGGGCTCCCCGAGGAGACCGAAGATGATGTGCATCGGACAATTGACGAGATATCAAAACTTCATCCGGACGACCTCACGGTGCATTCCCTGGCCCTCAAGCGCGCGTCAAGGATGCAGCAATGGATCGAGCAGAATGGATTTACGTCTATCCACAATACAGACGAAACGATGAAGATCGCAGCTGACGGAGCTGCTGCAATGGGACTTGAACCGTACTATCTATACAGGCAGAAGAACATGTCAGGGAACTTTGAAAATGTAGGATATGCTGAGCCGGGCAAGGCGGGAATATACAACATCCTTATAATGGAAGAGAAGCAGACGATACTTGCACTCGGTGCCGGCGCGATAACAAAACGGGTCTTTCCGGATGGACGCATCGAGAGGTGCGACAACGCCAAGGATGTGGCTACATATATTGCAAACATTGACGAAATGATAGAGCGGAAAGAGAAACTGTTCGCTGAGTAATATGCACTTGTTTTGCTGCCGGGTCTTACTGCTCATCTGCGGCGAAGAAGACCATGCAGGCTCATGCATCAGATACAATAAAGCCTGGCACAATAAGACAGGAATACCGCTTCACTGGATAAAAGGCGCAGGACATAACTCTAACACGGATAAGCCGGAAGAGATCAATGCGCTGATAGAAACATTGACTTGACTAAGCCGTTCGACTCATTTTATAATGATTTACAAATTAGTGAGCCGAACGGCTCATTTTATACAACCAGGCAAGATATTTAGCCGAACGGCTAAATACAAAAACCAATACGTACAATATAGCCGAACGGCTAAAGGCATGTTCAAATAGAGATCAGATATGGTGGTAATCACAGCCAGAAAACCGCATACGCGGATTTTCTGGCGTACGCAATGCGACAAGGACAGTCGCATAAGCGAACAACGCTCAGGTATGAAAGGTAAACATGAAAATATCAGATGTGAAAACTTTTGGGAAGGCCCTCAGAGAACAGCGCAAGAAGCGTAATTACACGCAGGCTTATCTCGCTGAGTATACCGGGTTCAGTGTGAGTTTTATCTCCGATCTGGAGAGAGGAAAGCCTACTGCGGAACTTGGAAAAGCTCTTTATCTCGCTAACCTCCTCGGTCTTGATTGTGAGCTGAATTCACGCCAGTCTAAACCGAATGATCATGTTTCATTATGGGTGTAAGAAATGCAAGAACTCAGAGTTGATATTGAAATACAGGGAACCTTTGTAACCACTGGATATATCTTTGGAAACAGCGTTAATGATGCATGCTTCAAATATGATACGAGCTATGTAGAAAGACCTGCGGGCGTACCGATATCAATCAGTCTGCCCTTCCAGGATGAACCGTTTTCACCGGACAAAACTCGAAACTATTTTGAGGGACTTCTGCCGGAAGGCTTTTCAAGAAAATCTGTTGCCAAATGGATGCATGCTGACGAGAATGATTACCTTTCGATATTATATGGCCTTGGAAAAGAGTGCCTTGGGGCGGTAAGAATTTCAGATGACAGTATTCAGGAAGACAAGCCTTCCTATGAACTTTTGTCGGAAGAGCAGGTACATGAACTGGCATGTGAAGGAGCCACAAAATCCGCACAGCTTGTTACGGAGGCACATCTGTCATTGACTGGGGCATCAGGCAAAGTCGGACTCTACTATGATGCCGGGAATGACAGATGGTACATGCCTATGGGAACTGCACCAAGTACGCATATCCTCAAGCAAAGTCATATCAGGCTTGACAGCATTGTGAGCAACGAAAGGCTGGCACTGCTGACAGCTTCAAAACTCGGAATAGACGTTCCTGACAGTTTTATCGTGGGGGCCGGAGCCAAAAACGAAGAGGATGTTTTGTTTGCTACTCGCAGATTTGACAGGAGAATAAGTGCTGCGAATAACAGATCAATAAGCGGAATGCCATCTCCGATCCGCCTGCATCAGGAAGATTTTGCACAGGCAATGGGAGTGCCGGCTGCTCAAAAATACGAGGAGCAACAGAGAGGCTACCTCGGTAAAATGTTCGAGCTGCTCGCACTGTATTCTGCTGACCCCATTGAAGATCAGCTGAAGCTGTGGGACATTATTATTTTTGATTATCTCGTAGGTAACACCGATGATCACATCAAGAACATTTCTCTTTTGTATGGCGAGAATATGGACAACATACGGCTGGCTCCAGCGTACGATATAGTGAGCACGGTGGTTTATAAGAACAGCACGCGCAACATGTCAATATACATCGGGGGAGAGCGCAGCCTCGACAGAATAAACAGGGATACATTTGCGGATGCCGCGAGAGAAACGGGTTTTAATCCCAAAATGATCCTCAATTGTTTTGACAGATTATCATCAGGATTTGAGGCGGCACTTTCTGAGGCGGCACAGGAACTTGAGACTGCCGGATTTGAAAAGGCAGTTTCCATAAGTGATACAATCCTGCAAAAAGGCGGGATCGCTGCAGTCAGGCAAAACAAGTAAAACGCCAGGCTCTGGATCATAAGTAACCTGACAGACACTTGCCAATCCTGTTTTTTTGGTGTATTGTTCAAAAACGTCGGAACTTTGTTGCCGACATCGGCTACAAAAGGCAATAGCTTGTCAATATAGCGCAGCCGTCCAGCGTTGCAGATCAATCTTCCGGCATGTAATAAACGGAGATGGGCAGCAACAGGAAATGCAGTTAGCGCAGCAATAATTACAGGAGTAAATTACACAATGGCAAAGAATCTGATAATAGTGGAATCACCCGCAAAATCCAAAACAATCTAGAAGTTCCTGGGCTCTAATTACCAGGTGGTCGCCAGCCAGGGCCATGTGCGCGACCTCCCGAAAAGTCAGATGGGTATCGATATTGAGCACGATTATGAGCCCAAATACATAACGATAAGAGGCAAGGGAGAGCTTCTCTCTGCCCTTCGCAAAGAGGCCAAAAAGGCCGACAGAATATATCTCGCAACTGACCCTGACCGCGAAGGGGAAGCCATTAGCTGGCATCTGCTCGCGGCACTCGGATCATCACTGGACGGAAGAAAAGTCCAGAGGATCACTTTCAACGAGATCACAAAGAACGCCGTCCGCGAAGCAATCAAGAATCCACGCGATATTGACATGAATCTCGTGGACGCGCAGCAGGCGCGCCGCATCATGGATAGAATGGTCGGTTACCGCATCAGCCCGCTCCTCTGGGCGAAGGTCAAACGTGGTCTGTCAGCAGGCCGTGTACAGTCCGTCGCACTCAGAATGATCGGCGACAGGGAGGACGAGATCAACTCGTTCATCCCGGAAGAATACTGGACGCTCGACGCGATATTTGATGTAAAGGGCGAGAAGGCACCGATTACGGCTCACTATTACGGGACAACGGCAGACAAGGCTGCAGTTAAGATCAAGGATGAAGCAACCGCTAAGGCAGTTCAGGACGACCTCGGCAAAACAAGTTTTGCCGTGAGTGAAGTGAAGAAAAGCGAGCGCATCAAGAAGGCACCGCTCCCATTCACGACCTCGACTCTTCAGCAGGAAGCCAGCAAAACTCTCAATTTCTCAACACAGAAAACAATGCGTATCGCGCAGCAGCTTTACGAAGGCGTTGACATAAAGGGCCAGGGAACCGTCGGTCTTATCACATATCTTCGAACAGACAGCACGCGTACA
>JAAZDA010000261.1 GCA_012512995.1 Clostridiales bacterium
ATCTAAGAAATTTAATCCCTTTTTCTTCGCAATCTTGCTCAATCTTGTCGATGACTTGATATGTGTCAGGAAACTCCATTCCGGTATCGCCAAACAACACCATGAATGAATTATGTGGTAACGCTCTCTGGATGATATCAAGCGCTACTACACTATCCTTACCACCAGAAAATGCTACGTAAAATACATCGATCTTCCTTTTATACTGTTCATACGTATTATATGCCTTTTTTATCGTATCCTGGACGAGTCCTTCAAGAATGCCACGATTCTTTTCTACCATCGCCGGTATATCGACAAACCGCAATAGTTTTCCATTTGGTTCCGGATCTTCAAGAATCACGATCTCTGGTGCAGTATAGCAAGAACCTCCTTTAGTCTGAGCAACCTTTCTGCCTCTATAATAGTAGCTGTTTGCTTCTGCCCACATGTAAGGGTAAGCATCATTCTTTTCGTAATTCCAGTATTTGTTGAAGCCGAGAATATCTAATTCTTTATAATAAACGGGACGCGGTTCCTTGCTAAAGGCCAGCGGTGAGCTAGTCAATAGCAGGCCTCCCGATTGTTCGTCATAGGTATATGCATACATGGCGTCTTATCCTTTCTTCGACCTTTGTAGTTTTGCTTTGGTCAGAATCTGGTCTATTCCACTGAAGTGTCTACGGGCAAGAAAGCCCACGTCAACCAGATACTGCAAAGCACTTTGTCTGTTGAGAGGAATGTTACTGTCAGCCAAATCCGCGCTTATCAGTTCATCAAAATCCTCGAAGCGAGAGCTCCGCTTGACGATTGCTCCAACAGTTGTACCGGCTGTATAGCCGACATGCAACAATTTATATTCCTTGCTAAAATTCGCTGCGTAATGTTCCAGCAAAAATTCATTCCAAGGGAATCTAGCATCCGGGAAAGATCCGAAAAAGCTGATCTCCTTTAAAGCGATATAATCGCCAACACAGAAGCGGTCAATTGCGGCATCAGTCGCTGCAACATCAAACACCTCCTGTTCGCGTGATACAAATTCATCCTTACTGATACGGAGAGAATTCTCATATACTGAATCAAAATAAATCGGCGTATCCAAATCCCGTTTTAAAGAATTCAGTTGCTCCAGCGTAAAGTGATCATGTGAGCTTGCAAAATGCGCAAACACATCGGACATGGATAAGTCCTGCCCATAAGCACTGATGATCTTTCCTTTGAAAGAGAACACGTCCCGCAGTTTATACGCGATGACGTCCCGCAGACCAAGCCCTGTAAGGAATGGATAGCGTTCCCTGATGCCGGGCAGTTTGATCTCTATAGCATCAGTCAATTCCTTACCACCCATATAATCTTTGTCGTCAATCGCCTGCTGAATCAGTTCTGTAATCGAATCGATTTCTGGCTGCGTAAAGCGGACAATGTCGGCGTGGAAATATTCTCCCTTTTGATTACGCACAAACTCAGCGCTGTTACTTCCGGCTACTGCCCAAATAATTTTATCTTCATCAATATGCGCGAGAGCTTCTTTTAAATCTTCAACAGAGACAGGAACACCTGCTGTAATGAGATAATCTTTGACCTCGTCTGTCGGATTTACCTCTGCATCCACCTCTGCAGTCAAATAGCTTCGATGAACGAAAAATCTATCGTCATTTATATAAGTCAGATAACTCTTGAGCATATTCGGATTGTTTATGCGTTTTCCAACGAATTCTATCTGGAATTCTTTATAAAGAGCATCAAAATAAACTGCGTTCTTACCCTCTCTGAAGCAGCCGTCCAGATACGCCAGCAATCGTTCGGCAGTACCCTCATCCAGCATAGTTTCCGGCAAATATACGAAGTCCTGATACTGAACTGTAATATGCGCTATGTATTTACGGACAGTATCGTCATCTTCAGTCAGCTCAGATCCGTACTTCTTTAGCCAGAATGTGCGAAACCGCCCCATATCCAGCCTTGAGGCAATTCTGAATCCCTTAGTAAAACAAATAGAAAGAATCTCCCGATATGGTTCAAAATCCACATCATCAGAGCTATCCTCAACAAGCTCAGGCACACCAGTATATTGTCCATTGTTCAGATACTGAAGATATTTTCTAAGTGCTGCGCGGAACCGATTGTGCTGCTTTTGGTTTAGCTCTATAAACACAGGATTCTGCAACAAAGCATCGGCTGTTTCTTTCACGATGATGTAATCAGTGATACCGCGAATTTTGCCATTGCCAATATGATGCTCTTTGGCAAACACATCTGCGGTATTAATCGCAGAATCGTAACTTCTACCGGTACCCTCAGCCATACCTTGTGTTTGCGTCATCCACTGATAGAAAGAAATATTCTTTGAATGAGGATCTGCCTGTGTCGCCTTTGCCGAAGCAGTAGGCTCCGATACAATCTTTGAAGCCGAATATGTAATTACCACATTTTTAAAATCGACTTCACAAATATTCAACAACTTCCCGATCTTTGTAATGATGGTATCAGCGCTTTCGTTCGTCTCCAGATAGAGATCATCGGAGATCTCCTTGGGTGCGATCATGGCATCCGCGCCAATTGAATCGGCAACATCAATGCGTCCACGACCACTTAGACTCGAATTCATCAGAGAGCAAATCTTATTAGGGAAGTCCATATAAAGGCACTTTACAGTTTGAACGTAAACCTGTGTCCAATTTCTGACTGGATAATGCTCATCAAAATATATTAGTTCGGACGGACGGGTATAGCTGTATATCCGAGACTCTGCAAATGAAACCCGCAGTGTTCCGCCTTTCTCTTCTTCTGCCTCAAGATTGAGAACAGTGCCTTTCGCGTCAGGAATGTCAAATTGTTCATTGGCCGTTTCTTCAGCGAGGCACTCCAAATAATTCTTATATACTCCTAAAGCAGCCAAACAATTATTCTTTTGCCGTTTGGAGTGGATATGGATTCCCTTATTTGCCTTGATTCGGTTAATCAGAGAATCGATTACCGCAACATCAGTTATCTGCAAAACGTTATCTCGTATAGCTTTGTTC
>JAAZDA010000262.1 GCA_012512995.1 Clostridiales bacterium
GCCCATCGCCGCGTTGAGGTTGGCCCCGTCATAATAGCAAAGGCCTCCCGCTTCATGAATTATCTTTGTGACTTCGACAATATTCGGGTCAAAAAGTCCGACAGT
Organism: Clostridiales bacterium; assembly: GCA_012512995.1. Taxonomy (GTDB): domain Bacteria; phylum Bacillota; class Clostridia; order Lachnospirales; family Lachnospiraceae; genus CAG-791. The sequence continues at coordinate 106 of JAAZDA010000262.1, forward strand.
ATTCGGGTTCGTAAGCATAAGTCCCGCTGTATCAGGACCCACGACCGCGCGGAGCGCATCAAGATCGATGCAGCCCTTATCGTCAGAAGGAGTATTAATTACTTCAAAACCTGCCATAGCAGCACTTGCAGGGTTTGTCCCGTGTGCAGAGTCAGGCACGATAATCTTTGTTCTGGTCGCAAGATCACCGTTCGCGCGGTGATATGCCTTGATTGTGAGAAGTCCCGTGAATTCGCCATGAGCACCTGCTGCCGGTTCGAATGTAAATCCGGCAAAACCAGTGATGGCCATGAGGACCTTTTCCATTTCCGACAGGACTGTAAGCGAGCCCTGGACAGTTTCATCAGGCGCAAGCGGATGTACTGCCGTGAACTCCGGGAGAGCTGCGATATCTTCATCGACTGAAGGGTTATATTTCATCGTACATGAGCCGAGCGGATATAAGCCGTCGCACACGCCGTAAGCACGTTTTGACAATGCCTGATAATGCCTTGAGATCTCAGTCTCAGATACTTCCGGGAGCAATGGCTTTTCTTTCCTCATGTCGCCAACTGGAGGCATCACTTCCGGCACATCACATTTTCCAAGTAAGCTTGCATGGCGTCCTGGGGCGCCTTTCTCATAAATAAGCTTCATGTTATTGAACCTCCGTTCCGACCATATCAAGCACTTCCTTCGGCACCTTCTCAGTCACACACCAGAGGATCTCGTCTTCTCCGCAGGGAAGCCCCCCGAGTATGCCAATCTTTTCGAGAGCTGAGAGCAGCTTATCCCTGCTCTCTCTGCTTCCGGATGATGTCAGGAATTCATCAAAGAACGGCCTGTCATAAACAAGTTTCAGTCCTTTTTCTTCCAGCACTTTCTGGAGATAATGAGCTTTGGAAGTAGACTGAAGAGCCGCCTGCCTGAGTCCTTCGGGGCCCATAGCCGCGAGGTATACAGATGCAGTCAGAGCGCAGAGGGCTTCGTTCGAGCAGATATTGCTCCCCGCCTTTTCTCTTCTTATGTGCTGCTCTCTTGCCTGCAGCGTCAAAACATATGCTCTTCTTCCTTCAGAATCTGTCGTCTCTCCGACAATCCTGCCAGGGAGTTTTCTCATCATTTCTTTTGTTGCTGCCATGAATCCGAGATACGGGCCGCCCCATGCAAGAGGCATTCCCAGTGGCTGTCCCTCACCCACTGTGACATCAGCTCCGTACTCTGCCGGAGTCTTAAGCAGTCCGAGCGAAATCGGATTTACGCTCATGACAAGTTTTGCCCCGGCTCCGTGAACGAGTTCAGCAGCTTCTGCTGCCGGCTCGATAATTCCGAAATAGTTCGGTGATTGGATGAGGAGACATGCCGTGTCATCTCCCGCCATCTCCTTTAGCGCATCAAGATCAGTCACCCCATCTTTAGAAGTGACAACGATACAGGAGACATTTCTTCCGAAGCAATATGTTTTGACGACTTCCATGGTCTCAGGAGCGATGCTGTCCGAAACAAGGATCTTAGTGCGCTTCCTGTCGAGGCACATCATGACGCCCTCGGCTGCCGCCGATGCGCCGTCATACGCTGAAGCATTCGAAACATCCATACCGGTCAGCGCCGCTATTTCAGACTGATACTCGAATATTGACTGCAGGATGCCCTGACTTATCTCCGCCTGATATGGCGTGTACGCCGTGAGAAAAGACTCCTTTCTCACAACGCGCCCGACTATCGACGGGATGTAATGGTCATATGCTCCCGCGCCGCGAAGGATGTACCTGAAACGCACATTCCTGTCAGCAATTTCTTTCATTTCAGCTGTGACTTCCAGCTCCGACTTTCCCTCTGGAATATCGAGTGGCTTGTCCGCCAGATAGACATCCTTCGGAATGCCAGAGAACAGGTCATCCCAATTCTTATAACCGGCCTCGCGGAGCATAGATTCCTGTTCGGCCGTCGTGCCCGGAACAAATGATCCCATGACAACCTCCTATTGTTTCTCTTTGGCAACAAGCTCATTATATGCAGCTGCGTCCATAAGTTCCTCAGTATCTGTCACATCTTCTGCCCTGAAAAGCCATGCGCTGTATGGATCCGAGTTGATGTTCTGAGGTGCGTCGATAAGCTCCTCATTTACCTCGGCGACCTTGCCTGTCACAGGTGAATAAACATCAGATGCGGCCTTGACTGACTCGACATCCGCGCAGACCTCGCCCGCAGTCACATCATCGCCGGTCTCCGGCAGATTTACAAAAACAAGATCGCTCAGCTCACTCTGCGCATAATCCGTGAGGCCGATCTCTACCTTTCCGTCTCCCATATCCTTTACCCACTCATGTGTTTTGCTGTACTTAAGATTCTCAGGTGTATTCATGATTTTCAATCTCCTTTGATTTTGGTTGGTTTACTTCAACTTCTTAACTGTTTTTCACTTTGCGCGCCTGTAGAACGGCAGTTTCACGACTTCTACCGGAACCATGCGGCCTCTTACATTGACCTCAAGTTTCGTGCCCGGCTCCGCAAGTTCTCTGGGGAGCCTCGCCATAGCGAGCGATTCCCTGAAGTAAGGGCAGAATGTTCCTGATGTCGTGACACCTACCGGTTCATCGGAAACGGAAGCGCCTTCTTTATAGATTTCCTGCTCCTCGCGGATTATTCCGCGGCCGATTACTTTGAGTCCGGCTCTCTTGACTGTCGGCACTCCGCGGTATGCTATCGCGGCCTTGCCTATAAAATCAGGCTTGTCCATCTTTACAAAAATACCAAGTCCTGCTTCCTTTGGGGAAATGCTGTCGTTCATCTCATGCCCGTAGAGTGGCATTGCGGCTTCAAGCCTCAGAGTATCGCGTGCTCCGAGTCCGCACGGGATAAGGCCTTCATCCTTGCCTGCTTCCATCAGAAGATCCCACATTCTGACAGCGTCACTTGCCCGGCAATATATCTCAAATCCGTCCTCGCCTGTATATCCCGTTCTCGAAATGATACATGGCATGCCCTGAATTTCTCTGTCAAATTCAGCTGAATAATTAGCTGTCGGTATGTCGCTCTCGCCAGGTACGACTTTGCTCAGTATGTCCTCCGCAAGAGGCCCCTGAAGCGCCAGCTGCGCATATTCGTCAGATGCGTCAACAAGCTCCACATCACCGAATTTGTGGTTACACATCCAGCGATAATCCTTGTCCTTGTTTGCCGCATTTACAACTATGAAATAATCGCTCTCGCCGCGCTTGTAGACTATCAGGTCATCTACTGTTCCGCCCGCCTCATTACACATCGGACTGTACCTTGCCTGACCGATCTTCATGTCAGTGAAATCATTCGTCATCATGTGGTTCAGGACTCCCAGTGAATCTGGTCCCGTCAAAACAATTTCACCCATGTGTGATACATCGAACAATCCACATTTTGTCCTGACTGCCATGTGTTCCGCCGGTATCCCGGTCGGATACTGCACCGGCAGCAGCCAACCGCCGAATTCGACGATTTTGCCGCCGAGTTTTACATGTGTTTCGTATAACGGTGTTTTCTTTGACATCTCATAGCCTCCTAACTTCATACATAACAAAGACGCGGGTGATATCGTAATTGAAGTCACCTGCGCCTTAACTCTTTTTATAACACAATCAGGTTGCTCATGCAATACAAAGTGAATGCTCCCTTGTTTTTTAACTGCTATGCGTTACTTCAGGATGCAGTTAAAACAAATGACCCCGTCCTTCCATGTCACAGATATATTTCCATTGTAACTTTCAACGAGACTTTCCGCAATGGAAAGTCCTATTCCATATCCCCCGTGATCTACATTGTGAGACTCGTCCTCACGGTAGAATCGCTCGAAGAAACGAGTGTAGTCAACATTCCTGCCATCTGCGTAATTATTCGAAACACATAGCAGAATACCTTTACCCTTCTGAGAAAGCGCGACTTCTATACTTCCGTCCTTGTCACAGTACTTGATCGCGTTATCGACGAGAAGTGATGTGAGCTGTCTAATATCGCTCTCGCTTGCAATCATCTTCACATTCTCGTCTGCTCTGATCTCGAGTTTCTTACCATCCTGCTTAGCGACAGGGCTGAATGTGTCCGCTGTCTCTCTGACAGCTTTCGTCGCATCTGTCACGATCCAGGCTGTCTTCTCCTTTTCCCTTGCTCTCGATATCATGACAAGATTCTGGATAAGCCCGCTCATTCTGTCTACCTGGCGCATCGTGGACTGCGTCCATTCAGTCTCTCCGCTCAGCATCTCCTGCATCTCAGTATTCGCCCTTATGACCGCAAGAGGTGTCTTGAGTTCATGGCTGGCATTCGTGATAAAGCTCTTCTGAAGTTCCGCATTCTTGATTTCCGGAGCTATTGCCTTTCTGGAGAATGTCCAGACAAAGATGAATGTGACTATCACGCCAAAGCCTATGAGTATGAGCGCTGCATAAAGAACTCTGTATGTTGAATTTACCTGATTTGTACTGTCGAGATATACCACCAGGAATGATCCGTTATCGTAGCGCTTCACCTGATAATAATAGACGCCGGTCATGCCAAAACCGAATCTGTTCCTCAATGCATATTTTGCATAGTACTCCGCATCGGGCTGTGTAAGATCTTCGATGTGATTTGTTTTGATTTCTGTCACGTTTTCATTTGTATCAAGCGAGACAGCAAAATATCTCGTTGAGAAACTGAATTCAGGAGAATCATAATCATACTGTTCCGTGCCGAATATCTCATAAAGGAAGTGAATGACATTGTAATCATTTGTCGGAAGTTCGATTTCCTGCATCTGGTCATCGCTGGCAGCCTGGGCTGCACTCTGAGATGATCCCTGAGCTGCGCCGTCTGTCTGACTGGCATTCTGGCCCGCCGCCTGAGCTGCGCCTGCTCCCTGGCTTGTGCCCTGGCTCGCATCCTGTCCGGCCATTTCAATAATCTGTGCATCCTGAATATTGCCGTCGTTCTCAATGATGTAATCCAGCGTATCTTTGACCTGGCTTCTCACCACAGAATAGTTCACAAGGAAGATCATGCCGCCGATGAGCAGCATTACCAGGCTCAATGGGAGCATCGCCAGAATTACAAATCTGCGTCTCAGACGCTTTATCGACCTTTCGTTCAAGTTTTGGCTCCTTCCTTTTATACTAGCCTTCTGTTACCAGGCGATAATTCCCGTCCCTCTCGCCCTCAATCAAAACATTTGATGCAATTGACTTAAGTTTTCCCCTGAGGTATGAAATATAGAGCCATACGGTCTCACCGTCCGCATTATCGACTCCTTCCCACACATGTTCGAGAAGGTAATCTGTATCTACATCATGGTCAGAATTTAGAACGAGTGTCTGCAGGAGCTCGAACTCCTTTACCGAAAGCCTCATCGAGTTCTCACAGGCCAATTCGAAGTTCTCACTGTCGAGTGAGAAATCTCCAAACTTGAGTTTCCTGGCGGCGTAAACTGTTTTGCGCCTTGTCATCGCTCTTACGCGCGCGAGAAATTCCTTCATGGCGAAAGGTTTTGTCAGATAATCGTCAGCTCCGGCATCAAGTCCTGCCACGCGATCATCAATTTCCGTCTTGGCAGTGAGCATCAATGTAGGTGTCACAATATTGCGCGCCCTCATTTCTCTGAGGACCTCGAGTCCATCCTTCTTAGGCATCATTATGTCGAGAACTATGGCGTCATAGCCATTCTCGCTCATCTTATCAAGCGCTTCTTCGCCGTCGAATACAGAATCAACGTCAAAACCTTCGTGCTCAAGTGCAACGGTCTCGACACGGTTCAGATCTCTTGTATCTTCCGCAAGTAATATTTTCAATTTATCCCTCCGAATACCTTTGTTTTATTCTGCTGTACGTCTGTACTATCTGCACGGTTATTCCATATTCCTGCATGTTTTGATTCACACTTATTCATATGCTCTGCGCAGAACTTGTTTTGCAATTCCCGCCCGAGTTTATCGTATCCCGCAATGTCTGCATGGAAATGTCAGTAGATGCCAGCTCATCTGCACATCTCTTCAGTTCCTCTGCAATGAGTTCTGTATTGCCGCTTATGTTTTGCTTGTAACGAAGTTGGTGTTCAAGAGCCGCCCATGTGTCCTGAGAAATCGTCCGCAGCTGAATCTCGGCATATACCGCGCCTTCGTCATCGCTCACCCTGAGTATCATGTGATAACTTCTGTAACCGTTCGGTTTGGCGTGACGAATGTAATCCTTCTCTTCAATTATCTCAACATCCGGGAGCGTCGCAAGATGGTCACGTATTGCATACACATCATTGATAAATGCACAGACAACGCGTATTCCCACTGCGTCATATATCTTTGTGAGTGCAGATTCCGTAGTCTCCGGAAGCCCCTTGCGCCTGCACTTTTCCCGCATACTATCCTCAGACTTGATGCGTGCCAGACAATGCTCGACCGGATCGATGCCAGTCTCTGCCTGCATCCTGTTCCTCACGCTGTCTATCTCATCTAGAAGATGAGTCTTGACTATTTCCAGTTCCGGGAGATGTTCCCCATAAATGCTTTTTTCCAAAGTGTTTATCTTCCTTTGTATGATCTTATTCTGATTCAAGCCAATGGCGTTCCGGACAGATCCGGCACTTATCCGCAATTCTTATTATACTCATAAATGTGAAATTCAAGTGAATATGAACTTAAATAAAAATAACCCATAAAGTGATACAATAAAATGAAACAAAATCAAGTCAGCGGAGGTTCCATAATGGTTTCTTTTGAAAGTGACTATATAGCAGGTGCGCATCCCAAAGTTCTGGATGCGCTTGTACGTACAAATCTTGAAGCACTTCCCGGCTACGGAAGTGACTGTTATTGTAAGAGCGCTGCAGATAAGATACGCATAGCTACCGGTGACAAGGATGCCGATGTTTTCTTTCTTGTAGGCGGAACACAGACAAACTCTGTGATCATAACATCATACCTTCACGAATATGATGGCGTAATAGCTGCAACTACAGGCCATGTCGCGCTCCACGAAGCTGGTGCTATAGAGGGCACCGGGCACAAGGTGCTGGCCATTGACTGTGACAGTGATGAGAACTATGGCAAAATCAAGGCATCAACACTCAGACAGTATCTCGAAGATTTTTACAATGACGGAAACCATGAGCATATGGTAGCACCCGGCATGGTCTACATTTCGCATCCTACAGAATATGGCACTCTCTACACAAAGAACGAACTCACTGCCATTTCCGGGATATGCCGGGAATACGGAATCCCGCTTTTCCTCGATGGAGCAAGACTTGGTTATGGGCTTATGAGCCATGATACCGACGTAACGCTTGAAGATATAGACAGACTCACCGATGTTTTCTATATAGGCGGGACAAAGGTCGGAGCACTGTGTGGTGAGGCGGTCGTCTTCCCCAGGATCAAAACTCCCGAATCTTCTGTATCCGATACGAAATCTAAGTCTCACCCTGCTGGCTTCAACCCGGAATTTATATGGCATGCCGGCGAGCCATCTCATTTTGTCACAACATCAAAGAGACACGGTGCGTTGCTCGCTAAAGGCAGACTTCTCGGTGTTCAGTTCGATACTCTCTTTACTGATGACTTGTATTTTGAGATCAGCAAACATGCGATAGACATGGCCGAACGAATGATACAGATCTTTCATGATAAGAACATGCGTTTCTTCCTTGAGTCTCCTACAAATCAGCAGTTCATAATTCTTAGCCACGAAGAGAACGAGCTTCTGAAAGACAAGATTGCATACAGCTTCTGGCAGAAATTTGATGAAGATCATATTGTTGTCAGATTCGCTACCAGCTGGTCAACAACTGACGCTGACATGGAGGCGTTGGAAAAAGCACTATAATAGTTTCGTCCAACAACCATGAGGCAGCCTCGCTTCTTAAACACACTTTTCTATATGATCTTACAATTTTACCTTTTCGTCTACCTGCCGCACCCAGTTGCAGAGCAAAGAGTGCTCCGCCTGTTCATGTAGGATAACATGACTAATAAACTGGTGCAAGATTAGCGGTAGAAGTATTCCAACTAAAAAAGCTGAGACCGGAACATACGCCCGATCTCAGCCTCAACATTAAGTCTATGCAATTATCTATTTCAGTCCAGCCCGTTCTCTTTCTTTATCTCGGAGATCGGAGTCACAAGGATCTGACCCTTACCCTCGAGCAGATTGTCAGGCATGAAGAGTCGCTCTGACGTATCGAGCCCATCGAACGAGATGTCCATCAACTCGTTTATCTCGCGTTCCGGCCAGGCCGCTGCCTGATCATATATTCCTGAGATAGTCGGCAGAACATGTTCTCCGCGGACTTCACATTCTCTTACGATCTCGCCGAGACTGTAATCATACATAACTACAGGTGTTCCGTCTTTCTCCATAAAAGCATGGATCATGATGAGCTGTCTTCCGTCTTTCTTCATCTGCTCAGCTGTAGGAACTACCTGATCCTTTGTTATCGATTCAATCTGTGTCTTCTGCATATCTTTATTCTCCTGCCTTAGCCGCTTTTGCAGCGTCCGCTTCTGCTTTCTTCTTTGCAGCTGCCGCTTTCATTGCCGCGATCTGTTCGGGTGTGAACTTCGGAGCTACAGGTTTCTTCTTGAGGAATGAACCTGTGACCATGAAGTCTTCCGGCTTTGTGCCCACGATCATATAATCGTCAGACATCGTAATTGAGTGTTGAGAACAGAAGTCTGCGCACATGCCGCAGTAAGTGCAGCTCGTCATGTCAAAGGTAAAGGTGATTTTCTGAGTCTCGCTGTCAACATCCTCTATTGTACGTGTCATGGCCTGAGGCGCACATACTCTTATGCATTGCCCACAGTTAATACATTTTGTGGAATCATAGCTCAGACGTCCCCTGTAATTCTTTGCGGGTTCAGGTGCATCAGTTTTGGGGAAGCGCTCTGTAGCCGGCTTCCTGAATATATTACTTAAAGCTCTACCAACATAAGGTAACATGTTCAGCTCCTCTTTTCCTTATCCGCCTTATCGGCCTGTCTCATCGCCTTGCGCTTCTCTTCGAGTATAGCTGACGCTTTTGCAAGCGCCGCAATAATTGCTTCCGGCTTCGGTGTGCACCCGCCTACTGAAACATCGACGTGCGTCCACTTTTCAAGAGGACCATCAATAGCATAGCTTCCCTTGAAAACATTACCTGAGCGCGGGCATGAGCCAAGGCTCACAACACAGAACGGTTCCGGAACCTGAGCAAGCGTCCTTATCATACGGTCACGGCTCTGAAGTGTAATAGGTCCGCTGACCACAACTATATCCGCCTGTCTGGGTGAACCTGTGAGTCTGAAGCCAAAACGCTCCGCGTCATATCTTGGTGTCAATACGGAGACCAGCTCAATATCGCATCCGTTACATGATCCCGCATTGATGTGGAAGATCCACGGACTTCTCTTCATACTGTCATCTATCATCTTCTGAAACATTGTCAGATCTCCTTCTTGTTCTTTCTATAGTCCTATCCATACCAAAACAAGGCTTATAAGTGCAAGTGCACTCACAAATGTCCAGTAGAACTTGAATACCTGCTCAACCTTGAATCTCGCGCATACAGCGTGAGGAAGTGTCATTGAAAGGAATGTGACAACAAGGCAGACAAGGATCTTTATAAGAACATCCACAACAACCATGCCAGTTGTGATGCCGCCCATGAACAATGCTGTGAAAAGTGCTGTCATGACGTATACTTTGACGCAATGTGTGAGCTTGTAAACTCCAAGAGGAGCGCCGCTGTACTCAGTAAGAGTTCCTTCGCAAAGCTCTGTCTCTGCCTCAGCTATGTCAAACGGATGCATTCCAATTTCGCACGGAATGACAAATAACATCGCTATCGCCGCCGGGATCATGCTTATGTGGCAAATGACAGGGAGATGTGCCGTCTGCCATTCGGTTATAGTCGCCAGCGAGAATGTTACGCCCTGTGCCGAATCAGAACCTGCAAGCTTTCCAACAGCAAGCAAAACAAGTACGAACGGAAGTTCATATGCAATCATGGCGACCATCTCACGTGAGAGACCTACGCCGGCATATGGAGACCCGCTTGCCGCAGCACCAACGATCGACATGACGCTGCAGAATGTAAGCAGATAAAGGCTTACTACAATATCACCAGTCGAGCTCAGTACTGAACTGCCGCCGAACGGGATGAAAAGAGCCGCTGTAATGAGGACTGCAAAGCCAAGGATCGGAGCTCCAATAAATACGAACTTCTGTGCTCTCCTCGGAATGATTGTCTCCTTTCCGCAGCACTTAAGAAAATCATACCAGGGCTGAAGAATGGGAGGGCCTACACGGTTCTGCATACGGGCTACCATCTTATTGTTGATACCCATGAGCAGTACACCCATAACAACGATAAACAGCAATCCCGGAAAGATCAGAATGTGGAATGCAAACCATAAAATGTCGAAACTCATTGTAACCTCCATACCGGAGCGCTCTTATAAGGCGCTTATACCGGAGTGTTCTATGCGACGGTACAACAAACATTACAGGAATAATATTGCCAGTACCAGCGTTACAGCTATGGCAGCTACAC
>JAAZDA010000263.1 GCA_012512995.1 Clostridiales bacterium
ATCCCGATGAATGGGACAGAAAAGGTGCTGGAAATAGGTGCCGGCCCGGGAGCAATAACTGAAACACTTGCTTCAATGGCAGGAGAAGTCGAGTGTGTTGACCTGTCTGCAAAGCGTTCTGAGATCAATGCTACGAGGAACAAAGACCGGGACAACATCACAATACACGTTGGTAACTTTGTGGATGTAGAGCCGACACTGGCTGATGATTTTGATTATATTTTTCTTATAGGAGTGTTTGAGTACGCGGGAAGCTATATGGATTCTGCGGCTCCTTTTCATGATGAACTCCTGCGGATCCTCCCGCATTTGAAAAAGGGAGGAAGAATAGTTATAGCGATAGAGAACAGGCTGGGACTCAAATACTTTGCCGGTGCGAGAGAGGATCATACGGGAAGGTATTTCGACGGAATAGAGAGTTATGAGAACAGCGGAATGAGTGTCCGCACATTTTCAAGAGCTGGGCTGGAGAGAATTTTCGTTGACTGTGGGATCACAGATTATTCTTTTTATTATCCATACCCGGACTATAAATTCACATCTGAAGTATACTCTGACGGACGCCTTCCGAAGGCATCGGAGCTGACTGACAATATTCGCAATTTTGATCGTGACAGACTGCTCCTTTTTGATGAGAAAGCTGCGTACAGCGGAATCGTGGGGGACGGACTGTTCCCACAGTTCTCAAATTCATACGAAGTGGTCATAGGACCGCCTTTGCCGGTGGAGTACACAAAGTTTTCCACTGAAAGGTCACCTGAATACAGAATCATGACCGGGGTAATTAAGGACAGCGACGGAAAACGCAGGGTGGTAAAGACTCCGTTGACAGCGCAAGCAGAGCATCACACAGCAAGAATGGAAGACTCATACCGCAAACTCAGTGACAGATATGGGAGTAGAACGAACGCTCTGAAGATATGTCCCTGCAGGATAGACAGCAGGAAGAGAGCAGTCTTTGACTATATAGAAGGCAGGACCCTCGAGACTATGCTCGATAAATGTCTTGCCGGAAATGATATGGAGAATTTCCTGAAACTTACAGATAAATATCTTGAGCTTGTTGGTACGAACAGCGGCTCATCTGCATCTGACGGTGACATGACATTCGCAAATATCATGATTAATGGGCTCAACTGGACGGCAATAGACTACGAATGGGAAGAGGACAGATCAATACCGGCCAGAGATATGCTGGCGCGTGCACTGACTGTCTATGTGCGCGAGGATCCGAAGCGTTCAAAACAAATCATACCGGCCATTAAGCAACACTACGGTATTTCTGATGATGATATTGCAGCTGCGGCCGAAGAAGAGAAGGCACTGCAGATTAAGGTGTCAGGTAATTCCATACCGCTTTCAGCACAGAGAAATGATTATGGCACAAAAGTCATAGTGCCGGGTGAAATCATCGCGGAGGATCCTGCTCTCAGGGAAACAGCGGCCAAAGAGGATGAGGCAAGAAGAAATGAAGAGACAAAAGAGGTCAGCCTCACTTCTGTCCAGGTCTATTATGATTCGGGCAAAGGATTCAGTGAAGAAGAATCCTTTTTTCTGAAGGAAAGATATGCTGAAGAGGGTTGCATTTCGTTTGAAATAAATGTGCCTGAGAACGTTAAAACACTGAGAATTGACCCTGCGCTGTGCCCTTGTTTTGCCATGGTAAGGGAAGCCGCATTCGGAAGAGCTGATACAAGTGCGATCACAAAGCTTATGAGGTTCAACGGAAGTATGGATCGAAGCGGGGTGGTTGTTTTTACTACTGATGATCCATGTTTCACCTGGGACATGAAGAGAATGAGAAGAGCAGCAATGGTTCATGGCGATGCAAAAATCAAAATGACGCTGCAGATGTGTGGAATGCCGTCGACAATGGCAAGAAGAGCAGAAAAGGGAGAATGTAGATGATCAAGGAACGGATCAGACAGACACTTGTTGCAAAAGCTGATCAGGAATATGAACAGGAACTCAGTGACAAAACGCCTTCATATAATGCATGGTTCAGATCCCATGAGGAGAGGCTTGAGAAGAAATATGCGGAGATCGATCACACACCGGGGAATAAACTGACCACGACTGTTGTGAGATATTCGCATCTTCGCAATTATCTGCTTTCCGGCAAGGATAAGCC
>JAAZDA010000264.1 GCA_012512995.1 Clostridiales bacterium
AGTGACATTGTATCCTCCAGATCAAAACTTGTTTTTCTTTATCAATAATACATCAGAGAAAATCTATATGGTATACTATTTACGACTTTGTGCCGTGAGGTTAATGATCACGGAAGGTGACGCATAAGCTTACGCCGCGCGCAGCATTATTATTCAGGGAGGTCGTCATGACAGAAATTGAAATGCAACTCAAGGGCAACAGTTATCCCGGAAGAGGAATCATCATCGGGAGATCTGATGATGGAAAGAAGGCAGTCACTGCATATTTCATAATGGGACGCAGCGAGAACAGCCGCAACAGAATTTTCGTGCTTGACGGGAACGGAATAAGGACGCAGGCTTTTGATCCGTCCAGGATGCAGGATCCGAGCCTTATTATTTACGCTCCTGTAAGGGTCTGCGGAAACAAAACAATCGTCACGAATGGTGATCAGACTGATACGGTGTTCAGCGGCCTCGACAGACAGCTCACATTTGAAGAGTCACTTCGCACAAGAGAGTTCGAGCCTGACGCACCGAATTACACTCCCAGGATCTCGGGTGTTCTTCATGTTGAAAGCGTTCAGTACAATTACGCGATGTCAATACTAAAGAGTGATCGCGGTGATCCGTCATCATGTCTCAGGTTCACGTTTGCATACAACGATCCAAAGCCGGGTGAGGCACATTTTATCAGCACGTACACAGGCGACGGTGATCCGCTGCCGAGTTTTGAGGGCGAGCCGATATTTACAGAGCTCGATAATGATTTCACTTCATCGATCGACACGTTCACAAGCAGGATATGGGCTGTCCTCGATCAGGACAACAAGGTATCGCTGTTCACGAGATTTATTGACATTGAGACAGGTGAGTTTGAGAGCAGGATCATAAATAAGAACATCTGATAACATGGAACAATTCGCACATCAGAATTGAATTTACGGAGGATGATAATGAACGAATTTGAGCTTAAGTACGGATGTAACCCGAACCAGAAACCTTCACGTGTATATATGGAAAACGGCGGAGAGCTGCCGTTCACAGTACGTAACGGACGTCCCGGATATATAAATCTTCTTGATGCTTTCAATGGCTGGCAGCTTGTAAAGGAATTGAAGAAAGCAACAGGCAGACCGGCAGCTACTTCGTTCAAACATGTTTCGCCGGCAGGGGCAGCAATCGGTCTGCCGCTCAGCGATGTCGAGAAAAAGATATACTGGGTGGACGACAGTTTTGACCTGAGCCCGCTTGCATGCGCATATGCAAGGGCCCGCGGCGCTGACCGTATGTCATCATTCGGGGATTTCATTTCTCTTTCGGATGTCTGCGACGAGAGCACGGCAAAACTCATCCAGCACGAGGTCTCCGACGGAGTCATCGCTCCCGGTTACACAGATGAAGCAATCGCTATTCTTTCTCAGAAGAAAAAGGGCAATTACTGCATCCTTGAGATAGATCCGGAGTATGTGCCTGAAAAGAGCGAGAAGCGCCAGGTCTTCGGCGTGACTTTCGAGCAGGGCAGGAACGAGCTCAAGATCGACGATGAACTTTTTGCAAATATTGTAACGAATAATAAGAATCTTACAGCGGCGGCACGCGACGATCTCGCGATCGCGATGATCACACTCAAGTACACACAGTCTAATTCAGTCTGCTACGTAAAAGGCGGACAGGCAATCGGCATCGGAGCAGGGCAGCAGTCGAGAATTCACTGCACGAGACTTGCAGGGAGTAAAGCCGACAACTGGTATCTGCGTCAGAGCCCGCAGGTAATGGGACTTCCTTTCAAGGAAGGACTTGGCAGAGCCGACAGAGACAATTCAATCGATCTCTACATGGGTGAGGACTATATGGATGTCCTTGCGGACGGGAAATGGCAGAACTTCTTCACAAAGAAGCCGGATGTTTTCACGGCCAGTGAGAAGAGAGCATGGCTTGACGGCAACACTGATGTTTCGCTTGGATCTGATGCATTCTTCCCGTTCGGCGACAACATCGAGCGCGCATTCAGGAGCGGCGTTAAGTATGTGGCAGAGCCCGGCGGCAGCATCAGGGATCAGAACGTGATCGATGCCTGCAACGCGCATGACATGGTCATGTGCTTCACCGGAATCAGACTGTTCCATCATTAATCAGGGCAAAAGATAATGCTAATGCATGGTCTTTGCCTGCAGGATTGCAGCCAGGATCTGGCCGCGCATGATGAGATATATAGAGGATTAGTATGAGAATAGGCAGCGGTTATGATGTTCACAGGCTTGCCGAGGGCAGAAAACTGATACTCGGTGGCGTAGAAATTCCATATGAGAAGGGACTGCTCGGTCATTCGGATGCAGATGTACTGCTGCATGCTATAATGGATGCACTTCTCGGCGCTGCGGCGCTCGGAGACATCGGCAAGCTATTCCCCGATAACGACCCGGCCTATGAGGGCGCTGACTCGATAAAACTCACGCAGAAAGTGGGCAGAGTCATTCGAGAGAACGGGTATGAGATCGAGAATGTAGATTCAACTGTAGTCGCGCAGGCTCCGAAGCTGAGACCATATATTGATACAATGAGAGAAAATATTGCCAGGGCTCTTGGAATAGACATCAGCCAGGTGAGTGTAAAGGCGACGACTGAGGAGCATCTCGGCTTCACCGGCAGCGGCGAGGGAATCGCCGCGCAGGCAGTTGTGCTGCTTAGAATCAAAGATAGTTTTACATGAGGTGATGCAAACAATGGAAATTTTCAATGATCTTTCAAAACAAAAGGAAGAATTCAAGCCGATAACACCGGGAGAGGTGAAGATGTATGTGTGCGGACCGACTGTGTACAATTTCATTCATATCGGTAACGCAAGGCCTATGATCTTCTTTGATACGGTGCGCAGATATTTTGAATATCGCGACTACAAGGTGAATTTTGTTTCGAACTTTACTGATGTCGATGACAAGATCATTAAGAAGGCCAACGAAGAAGGCGTTTACCCAAGCGTGAT
>JAAZDA010000265.1 GCA_012512995.1 Clostridiales bacterium
GCCTTAATGTCCTCAAGCTTTGCGTTGAAGTCATCCTTCGGTACAGCGTACTGCGGGAACGCCTTCTGGATGCTCTCCATAAGGGCGTCCACCTTTACGCTTCCGTCATCAGCCTTCGGTGCGTTCTCAATAAGTGTCTTTAACCACTCCATTGCCATTTGTAATATCCTCCAATAGGCTTTGTATTCCGGTCTCCCGGTCGCTGGATTCCCCGATTATTCTCTCGGTTGAGTATTCCGCAGCTCTTTAACGCCTGCTGCGGCGAAGGCATAGAAAAAGCACCGGTCTCCCGATGCTACATTCTCTTTGCTCTATTCGATTCGCGCCGGCGCAATTCACATGATTCTCGAAATGATATTTAGTAAAATAGTTTCAAACGGTGCCCCGAGGAAATCAGCTGCTTTCTCCATGCCTGAGTTTTCTTCCAGGAACTGTACGCCTTCAAACGTGATTCCTGTGTTTACCCCGAACTTTATTCCGCTCTCCCCTGTTCCAATACGTTTTATTTCATATACTCCTGATACATATTTGTGGTCAATTAGCTCTTTCATGATCTGTGTCCAATACGTCTGAGGTATACGGAACATCTCACAGTTATTGCAGATATCTTCGGGATCTATCATCTTTCCAAGTTTGAGGCACTCATACATGTACTTCAATATCTTGTACATTATGATGCACATATCATTTTTAGCCATCACCCGGCCTCCTACAGGCTCAGCAGCCTTCTTGCTACAGATGGGTCGTCTACTTTGAATGCCCACGTTCCTCCGAGGTCTATCTCATTAGCGGGCATCTGATCAAATCGGATCCTCTCCTTTTTTCTCCCACTAAAAAAGCACCCTGCTGCCAGAGTGCCTTAACCCCACATTATGGTTTTTTCAGTTGGTATCTCATTCGCACTGTTCTGTGAAAAGTAGGCTCGTACATGCGATATATGGTTTTTGCACCACTCGTATCCCTTGGGAAGTTTGTAATCTACAACATTCATTTCTAAAATGTTGTATTTAACGTGACCGGGAGATTTGCTATCTTCCGGGTATATATCGCATTCTATAAGTGTGTCACTCTTTTTTATATTTTTTAATCTTACCATAGAACTCTTCTGCCTCTTTGCTGTAATTATACTTCCTGGATGCCAGAATGTGCGCGTCATACTGAGTGCAACCTTCTGCAACTAAATTATACTCCATTTGTTCGTGTTTTAGCAGAGTGAAATCATGTGGCTCTGGTTTTCCCTCTGAAAGCCTTCTCCAGGATTCCCCCATCATGTAATCCGGCGCAAAACGTTCTGGCGCTTTTCCTCCAAGGTCGTGCCTATCCATAAATATATAATTCTTTACAGCTTGTACATCCTCTTGTTTTAGGCCTGCAGTCTCTGCTATTTTGTTAACATCTCCAGTTCTTTTTCTGACTTCATCGTAGAACTTTGCCGCATGCTTAGATGCCGCCTCTCCATATGGATTTCGTGCTCCGCTAACAGCTCCGCTTATTACCTTGTTTTCATCGGATACATATTTCTCTTTCCATTCTTTATACGTCATGCTCCTCGGTACATATTCTGTCTTGCTCTTGTCGTCTCTTCGCATTGTCCGTTCGCCGTAGCTGCCTGCTTCGTCATCAAAAAACGGCGATGTCGTACACCTGCAGTTCGGGTGGAAGGGCGGCGCTGTGACTCCGATCTCGAAGTCCTTCATGTCGTAGTGCCTGTGGTCATGGTCTCCGCATGTCCCGCAGGTATGCGTGTCAAGAGTTACCAGTACCTCGAACTGCTCCACGTCGAGATCTTCGAAGCAGTCCTGCTGCGCCTTTGTCCCGATTGCGGCCGATTCCGTCATAACAAGGCGGCCGGCCTGGTATTTGGCTGTGTCAGCGAAATCCTTATTGACGACTGTGTCATGGTCTTTATGACCTTGTCCGGAGAGTCTCCTGTGAGGATCGTCCTCGTCAGTTCGCTATGCAGTGTGTTGATCATCTTTGTCCTGGAGTCCCAGATGCGATCCGAGAAGATCTGATACTGCTTTGTGCTCTGCGCTATAACATTCTTCCAGATGCTGCTGCAGCTGGGTCTTCATATCGACCTGGCTTTTCAGGTCATCATAGTCTGCATATTTCTTGCTGTATGTTTCCTTTTCTCTTTTGAGCCTCTCTCCGATTATTGCGTCAAACTGTTCCTGTGTTGTTATTGCTGTGAACTCTGCCATTGTTGCTCCTTTCGCCCACTTAACCCGGTGGTATCGGTAATTTTATGTATTAAAAAAGCACCCCTGCGGATGCCTTAATACCGTACTGTCTGTTTTTTACTTCCTTACGCTCTGCGCAGGCCCAATATGCAAGGATCGCAGAATCCATAAGTGCGATCTCCTGTTCCGGATATATTGCCTTGAAGCCGAACCCGCCATTGCTGCCAATTGCGCGTTTTTCGCAATTGGTAATAACATTTGATAATGACGGCTGGCTGTTGTGCTCAATTGCTCC
>JAAZDA010000266.1 GCA_012512995.1 Clostridiales bacterium
CGAATTATTTCGAGGTCGGACAGATGGGCATCGAGCATGCTCTGCTTCCGGAAAAAGGACTTGTTTCGCCTGGAGATCTCATAATAGGCGCTGACTCCCATACATGCACATATGGCGCACTTGGAGCCTTTTCCACAGGAGTGGGCAGCACAGATATGGCAGCCGGTATGGCGACAGGCAAAGCCTGGTTCAAGGTGCCTTCAGCTATAAAATTTAATCTCACAGGCAAGCTTGGAAAATGGGTATCAGGCAAGGATGTCATTCTTCACATTATCGGAATGACAGGCGTTGATGGTGCTCTTTACCAGTCTATGGAATTCACAGGCGAAGGTGTAGCTGAGCTCAGTATGGACGACCGCTTCACGATATCCAATATGGCAATCGAGGCCGGAGCCAAGAACGGTATATTCCCGGTGGATGAGAAGACCATAGAATACGAAAAGGAACACGGAGCAGATCCGGGTGTAATTGTCTCTGCAGATCCTGATGCAGAGTATGTAAAGACTTATAATATCGACCTTTCGGAAATAAAGCCCACTGTGGCATTTCCTCATCTCCCTGAGAATGCAAAGACTTTTGATGACATACCTGAACTAAAGATCGATCAGGTGGTGATCGGTTCCTGCACTAACGGACGCATGAGCGATCTTCGCACAGCAGCTGCGATCCTTAAGGGACATCATATCGCTGAAGGTATGAGATGTATTGTGATTCCGGCAACTGAGGCAATTTATCTCAAGGCCATGGAGGAAGGACTCCTTAAGATATTCATAGAAGCCGGTGCAGTTGTGAGCACACCTACCTGCGGACCATGTCTCGGAGGATATATGGGAATACTCGCAGCCGGTGAGAGATGCGTGTCAACTACAAACAGGAACTTTGTGGGCCGCATGGGTGACGTTACTTCGGAAATTTATCTCGCAAGTCCCGCGACAGCGGCGGCGAGCGCAATCGAAGGAAAGATTGCTGATCCGACCGGGTATTGAGATTTGGAGGAAAGAATATTATGCAGTCTGCAGAAGGCAAAGTAATACGTTACGGAGATAATATTGATACAGATGTAATTATTCCTGCCAGATATCTGGCTACAAGCGAGCCGTCAGAACTGGCAAAACATTGCATGGAAGATATTGACAGGAGTTTTGCCTCGAGAGTAAGTAAGGGCGACATCATTGTGGCAGGAAAGAACTTCGGCTGCGGGTCGTCGAGAGAGCATGCCCCTATTGCGATAAAAGCATCAGGGATCTCATGCGTTATAGCCAGGACTTTTGCCAGGATCTTTTACAGGAACTCAATTAACATCGGACTTCCCATAATGGAGTGCGACGAAGCTTATGATAAGATATCAGAGGGTGATACGGTTTCAGTTGATTTCGAACACGGTATCATAAAGGATGAAACTACAGGAGAAGAATTCAAGGGGCAGGCATTTCCTGAATTCATGCAGAAAATCATAGATTCTGAGGGTCTCATAAACTATATAAATCGTGGGTAGAGCCCGGATAGAGGTTGTTTTGATATCTTTTCTTAAAGGTACTGTTGACAATATAACGGAATCGACAGTGGAACTTGACGTGAACGGGACAGGCTTCGAAATTCAGATCTCGCCTGCTACTGCGGAGCGGCTGGAAGCCATGGGCGATCAGGTGACGGTCTATACTTATATGTATATAAGGGAAGACCAGCTTGCGCTGTACGGATTTTCGTCGAGAGATGAACTTGCACTCTTTAAAAAGCTGATTACAGTCAGCGGAATAGGGCCTAAAGCAGGGCTCTCGCTTTTATCGGTCATGAATGCAGATGACCTGAGATTTGCTATTGTAGCAGGGGATGTGAAATCAATTTCAAGGGCGCCCGGGGTGGGAAAACGTACGGCTGAGAGACTTGTACTGGAACTCAGGGATAAGCTTGATAATATTGGGCTTACGACGTCAGGACTTCCGGACGCAGAGGGCGCAGGAGCAAAGGGAGAAGACCTGTCTTCGGACGCAGCTGATGCGGTCGATGCGCTCACCGCACTCGGATATTCAAGGGTAGATGCGGTGAAGGCGGTAAAGCGTGCGGCTGAGACCGGTGCAGCCGGAACTGAGGAACTGCTGAAGAAAGCGCTGGGGTTCATGGTCTGACAATAAACGACGAGGATATCCATGGAAAAACGGATGATAGAAACAAGTTATACGGAAGAGGATCAGAAGATTGAAGGATCGCTCAGACCGCAGAGACTTGATGAGTATATTGGACAGGATAATATAAAAAAGAATCTCGAAATAGCAATAGAGGCTGCCAAAAAGCGCGGGGAGCCGCTGGATCATGTCCTTTTCTTCGGGCCTCCCGGACTTGGCAAGACTACGCTTGCAGGCATCATAGCTCATGAGATGGATGTTAACATTAAGATAACAAGCGGCCCTGCTATTGAAAAGGCCGGCGATATAGCCGCAGTCCTTAATGGTCTGCAGGAGGGCGATATCCTCTTTATTGATGAGATTCACAGACTGAACAAGCAGATAGAGGAAGTGCTGTATCCGGCGATGGAAGATTATGCCATCGATATAATGATAGGAAAAGGACCATCAGCCAAATCGATACGGCTTGATCTGCCGCATTTTACGCTGGTGGGTGCGACGACAAGGGCAGGACTACTTTCAGCACCGCTCCGTGACAGGTTTGGAATAATCGAAAGACTGGAGTTTTATAACGCGCCTCAGCTCAGGACAATAATAATGAATTCCGCTAAGATCCTGAATGTGACAGTTGATGATGAGGCGGCGCTTGAAATGGCCAAAAGAAGCAGGGGAACACCGAGACTTGCAAACCGGATTTTGAAACGCGTCCGCGATTATGCAGAAGTAAGGCATGACGGAGTCATAACGCTGGATATAGCAAAAACAGCATTGGACATGATGAATGTTGATAAAGCAGGGCTTGACTATACTGATCAGAAAATGCTCAGAACACTTATCACAGGTTTTGGCGGGGGTCCCGTAGGACTTGACACAATCGCCGCTGCTATAGGCGAAGACTCCGGGACTATTGAGGATGTCATTGAGCCATATCTTCTTCAGAACGGTTTTTTAAACAGAACGCCTAAAGGAAGAGTTGCCACACAGGCAGCTTATGATCACCTTGGTCTTGAAATGCCTGTAAACAGGGATTAAAATAATAAGATATGTAAACTGTCGCATAGGAGTGACAGACATGTGAATCACAGCCATAAAACCGCATCAGCGGATTTTCTGGTGTGGCCAATGCGACGCACGGAGCCGTCGCATATGTAAATTACGCTCCGTCATGGTGAAAAATATGGAATCATCCAAGAATGAAACAAAAGTCGTAATAGGCGGCAAAGTCTATACCCTCAGCGGGTATGAGGGAGAGGAGTATATTCAGAAAGTCGCTTCTTACCTCAACGGAAAGATAGATGAGCTTCAGTCTGAAGAAGGCTATAATCACCTTTCCTCTGATCTGCGTTCATTACTGCTGCAGATCAATATTGCGGATGATTACTTTAAGTCGAAGCATCGCAGTGAAGTACTGGATGAGGATATTAAATCCAAAGAGAAGGATCTTTATGACATCAAGCATGAGCTTGTGACAACTCAGATGAAGCTTGAAGCCATGGACAAGAGCCTCAAAAAGGCGCAGAACGAAAATGATGAAAACGCCAGGAAGATCATCCGTCTGGAATCAGGCAGTAAATCCTGAACGCATTAAGTAAACATGTATGGAATCATGGGCTGTCGCGTTAAGCGGCAGCCTTGTTTGGTTATTAACTTGAAAATAACGCATGGAAATGGTGAAAAAAGTGAAAAAGAGAGTGGAACTGCTGTCACCGGCAGGAAATATGGATGCATTCAGGGCGGCAGTAAATGCCGGAGCCGATGCGGTATATCTTGCGGGAAAATACTTCGGAGCCAGGGCTTTTGCAGAGAATTTTTCTGATGAGGAACTGATGGAGTGCATCGATGAGGCGCACCTTTGCGGAGTCAGGATAAATCTCACGGTAAATACTCTGACAAGAGAAAAAGAAATACATGATATTGTGGACTTTGTCGGACCGCTTGCAGAGCGAGGCCTTGATGGTGTGATTGTTCAGGATATCGGAGTCATGAAGGTGCTTCATGAGAGTTTTCCGTACCTTCCCATACATGCCAGTACGCAGTTGTCTGTCACAAATACGGATGCTGTGCGGTTCCTTTCGCGCCTCGGGGTGACAAGAGTAGTGCCTGCCAGAGAACTCGGCATTGAGGAGATAAGGAGTCTTAAGAGTGAGTTGCCTGTAGAGGTGGAGACCTTCATTCACGGAGCAATGTGCTACTGTTATTCCGGGAAATGTCTGATGTCAAGTTTCCTCGGTGGACGCAGCGGGAACCGGGGAATGTGCGCTCAGCCGTGCCGCCTGCCTTATCGAATTCTTGACAGGGAAGGCAAAAAGACAGATACAGGCGAATACAAAAAAGAGTACTATCCACTGGCGATGCGCGATATGTGTACGCTGGAGATCCTGCCTGAGCTTATCGAGTCAGGAATAGACTCTTTTAAGATCGAAGGCCGGATGAAAAAACCGGAGTATACTGCCGGTGTTACGGAGGTGTACAGGAAGTATATTGATCTGTATTACAGAATCAAGGATGCGAGTCCTGATGGTATCGTAAATGCTTCTGCCTGGAAGATAGATCATGAGGATATGGATTTTGTAAAGAGCCTGTACCTGCGCAGTGAGCTCAGCACAGGTTACTATGACAGAAGAAACGGGCGCGATATGATAGCACTTGATGCACCGGGATACAGCGGAGCTGATGATGAGCTGCTCATTCGGCTCCATGATCAATATGTCGTCCCGATACACAAAGTGAGCATAAACGGGAAAATATCATTGTATCCGGGGAACAAAGCTTCTCTTACTGTCAGCGAGAACAGTAAAGACGGAATCAGAGTAACAGCAACAGGCGCTGTTGTTATGGAGGCCATAAAGGCGCCGCTTTCTGAACAGAGTGTTGAAAAAAATCTGCGCAAGACCGGTGACACGGTATTTTTTCCTGACAGAATAACTGTTGATACCGGTAATAACAGTTTTATGCCTGTGAGCGCTATCAATGAACTCAGGAGAGATGCACTGGAAAAACTCAAGTCAGAAATGCTTGAGAGGTACATTAAAAACAACTCTGAAGCTCAAAGAAATGATATGGGCACACAGGAGAACCTAAGCC
>JAAZDA010000267.1 GCA_012512995.1 Clostridiales bacterium
ATAGCAGCAACACTTCTCGTTCAGGTCTTTATCATGTTCATTCTGGCCGGTGTGGCGCGTCTTGCATTCAGGAAAGACTCCATGGCAGCTTTTGCAGGAGCCTTTTCAAATCCCGGATTCTTTGGTGTGCCGATAATTATCGCATGTCTCAGTCAGGATTCGGTCTTTTATGTTGCGGCATTCATAGCACTCCTTAACATGGGGCAGTGGACATATGGAAGATCACTGATATCGGGAGAAAAGCAGAAAATATCTTTCAGAACTATCATTACAGCACCGTTCATGATAGCGATAATCATTGGGCTGTTCTTCTTCCTGACCGGAATAAAGATACCAGGTGTAATTGATAAATGCATTTCATATATCGGCGGAATGAACACCCCTATAGCAATGTTCACGATAGGAGTCTATCTCAGCAAAGTGGATTTCCGCAGTATGATATGCAAAGGAAGGCTTTATCTTGTAGCTCTAATAAGGCTGTTAGTGATCCCACTGATAACAATTGTAATACTGTCGTTTCTGCCGCCAGGTCTTAATGATATGCGTCTGGCAATTCTTATAGCCGCAGCATGCCCGGTCGGATCGAATGTGGCAGTGTATGCTGACCTGCACAACAAAGACTATCCTTATGCAGTCGAGATGGTCGTGGTCTCTACCTTGTTTTCAATTATTACAATGCCGCTGATAGTTCAATTGGCAAGCGTGCTATGGAGAGTGAATTGATGTGCTCGAATTATATTACTGTTTTGGAAACAATTGAAAATAATTAAAGAGGGAAAACAAACTATGGAAAAACAATTTGCATGTGACGATAGTACTGCCGTAGTTGATACAGATAAAGGCATGATACGCGGATATAAGTATAACAACATGAGTATATTTAAGGGCATACCTTATGCAAAGGCCAAAAGGTTCCACAGGCCGACCCCTGTTGATGCATGGGAGGGCGTGAAAGACACGACCAATTATGGTTATGTTTGTCCACTCCTAAGTAACGATAAACCGCAGGGAGAACTGAGAGTGCCACACAGATACTGGCTCGCTGATGAGAACTGCCAGAATCTTAATGTGTGGACGCCGGCGTGCGATGGTGCTAAGAGACCTGTAATGTTCTGGCTTCATGGTGGCGGATATTTCGCGGGTTCATCAATAGAACAACTTGCCTATGAAGGCGAGAATATGTGTAAATATGGCGACGTTGTGGTTGTTTCAATTAATCACCGCTTAAACATTCTGGGATATTTTGATGTGTCAGATTTCGGAATTGAATACGAAAATTCAGGAAACGCGGGCGGAAATGATATAATCGCGGCATTGCGCTGGACACATGATAATATTGCTAAATTCGGAGGTGATCCTGATAACATAACAGTATTTGGTCAATCAGGTGGAGGAGCAAAAGTTACTACGTTATTACAGTCACCCGATGCTGATGGCCTGTTTGCCAAAGGAATCAATATGAGCGGGGTCATAGGCCCTGTTCTTGCTGACAGCATGGGAAGCGGTAAGGACCTGGCAGATACTGTCATGAAAGAACTTGGGATCAGCACGATCGAAGAACTTGAGAATGTACCATGGGCGGAGTTTGCTGCTGCATATAATAAGGTCAAACCGGCATTTGAGAAGGCGGGCAAGTATATAGGATGTACTCCGCATCCCAACAGGTTCTATAAAGGAGAACCTACGATAAATGGCTTCAGGTCGGAAAGCTCGCAAATCCCCATGCTGATCGGAAGCGTGTTCGGAGAATTCGCCTCCTTTACAGCACCAATATTTGACAGGAACAAAATGAGTGAAGCGGAGCAGATAAAGGCAGTTGAAAAGTTTTTCGGGAAGGATGACGCAGGTGAGCTGATCCAGTTGTTTAGAAAAGCATACCCGATGCGACAGATCGTTGACATTTTCAGACTCGATTTTATATTCAGAAGCCCGGAAATTGAATATATTAAGAAAAGGGCAGAGCTTAATAAGTGCACATATTCATATCTCTTTAATCTTGATCAACCTATTGATGGAGGTTCAACACCATGGCATTGCAGTGATATACCATATGTTTTCCATAACACTGAACTTGTTCCGTCAACACAGAGAGAAGGTGTTACGGAACGCCTTGAGAATGAAATCTTTGAGAGTGTTATGTCTTTTGCAAGAACAGGCAGACCTGGCATGAATGATATTCCAGATTGGACATGCAG
>JAAZDA010000268.1 GCA_012512995.1 Clostridiales bacterium
GGACTCACAGTAATTGCCGAGGGCGTTGAGACAGTTCAACAGGCTGATTTCCTGAAGTCAATAGGATGCTTTTATATTCAGGGCTATCTTTATTCAAAACCGATACCGGTCGCGGATTATGAGAAGCTTGGTGCGGTTAGCAGGAAGCAGCTCGAGGCGCCAAGGCTTGAAATGGTCAAGCACATGGATAACAACACTTTCTGGGATCCGGATTCCATGGATTCGCTGATATTCAACAGCTACATCGGCGGCGCATGCATAATGGAATATGATGGCAAGAGTATTGAACTTCTTCGCGCTAATGATAAATACATTCAGGTCATAGGCAGCGCCGGAATGACGATAGAAGATGCTCTTAAGTTAAACTGGATAGAATATCTTGATAAAACAAGCCTTGCGAATATGAATGATGTCATTAGCAGAGCCTCTGTTTCGAATGAGGAAATATCAGGAGAATATGTATTCATAAATCTGCCTGGCTGCGCAGGGAGAACATATCTTCGTTCCACACTGCGTGTAATCGCAAAGATCGGTGACAGACGGCTCATATACTCCACGAATGAGAATATTACTGCTCAGCGTGTCGCTGAAGAAACACGGGAGGAAACAACAGAGCAGCTTTCTTTTCTCGAGAGTGTTGCACATGAACTTCTGGCTCAGACAAATGCTGATGAAGGAATAATGACACTGCTTGATAAGGTGCGGAGATATTTTGATGGCAATCGCTGTTATGTATTCGAATTTGACAGGAAACGTGGTATTGCAGTCAACAGCTATGAACTCTGTGCCAATGGTATTACTTCTTCAAAGGAACATCTTAAGGGTGTGCCGCTTGAGGATCTGAAGTATTGGCTTCATAGGAATTGATGAGCCTAAGCAGAAACAGAAACAGATCGATAGCCTGACATCAATTGGTGATTATGCTGCTGTTCTGCTGTCACGCCGCGATATGAGCGAAGCGATAAACAGTGAGAACCAGGAAAAACTTGCTGTTATGGATGGCATTCCCGGAGGCTTTGTCAGGATGATGGTAAGGCCGGATGGCAGTGTGATTTCTCTGTACCACAGCAAAGGCTATCAGAGAATGGTGAACATGAGCGCTGAAGAACTCAGGGAGATTTACGGGAAAATTCTTTTGCCGGAGTACATCCTGATGATATTGATATTGTCAAAAATGCACTTCATATGATGCTTACGGACGGAGAAGCAAATAACGTTAGCTACAGGCTGAGAAAAGGCGGCGGAGGATACACGAAAGTCAAGATCTTCGGGAAAATGAGAAAAAGCCGCTCCGGAGAGACCTATTTAAATGTATATTATACTGACGCGACAGAAGAAGACGAGTAATCAGGAATAAAAGACCCTGTCATTACTGCAAAGAACTGCATCTTGCGAGGGAATAGTTATGAGGGTTTATTCACTTATGGAAGACACGGTCAGTGAGCCGGGATTTGTTTCTGAACATGGACTGTGCCTGTATGTTGCGACTGCCAATCACAAATTGCTTTTTGATGCCGGAAGATCGGGAAAATTTGCTGACAATGCGGCAAAACTTGGGATTGATATTGCGGATGTTGACATAGCTTTCCTTTCTCACGGGCATTATGATCACGGCAATGGGCTGGCGAGATTTCTGAAGGAAAATGACCATGCTCAGATATACATCAACAGGCACGCATTCGGGCAGTATTATTATCGAAGTGAAAGATATATAGGAATTGATCCTGAGGTAATAAGAACTCTCAGCGAGAGCGGAAGAGTAGTTTTTACGGATGATACGTATTTAATTGATGACGAACTGTCGCTTTGCACGTGCAACGACAGAAAAGCATTTTACCCGGTGGATGATGCAGGATTGACTGAAAAAGTCAATAATACGTTTATCCCTGATGAATTCAGACATGAGCAGTATCTGACTGTTTGTGAGAAGACATCAGATAAGGCGTCCGGGCGCAGAATAGTCCTGAGCGGCTGTTCGCACAAGGGAATTCTGAATATTGTGAACTGGCTCAGACCTGATGTGTTGATTGGCGGGTTCCATTTCATTGATATCGATGTTTCATCAGGATATAGCGATGTGTTGAATAAGGCGGCTGAAGTGCTAATGACAGCATATGAAGGCAGAACGCCGACAATGTTTTATACCTGCCACTGCACTGGAGCCGCCCAGTATAGTTACCTTAAGAAAAGGATGTGTGACCGGCTTGAGTACCTGTCATCCGGCCAGACTGTTGAAATTTGAAAACACGGTTCAATATAATCTGTCAGTTTGTTGTGGTCGGATTCCCTTTGTACTCTGAACTTCCAAAGCCAAGAATCATTGTGAATATCGGCTCCAGGAAGATCAGGCCTATTGTAAAACCAACACCGTGTCCGAATGCCTTGGAAAGATTATTAAGCTGTATGATGTAAATGATGGCACCGGCTAACAACAGGATAATACTGATTACATAAAGAATTCCTGAACCATTCCCGCCAATCAGATTACCAATTACTTCCAGCACAATCAGGAGCCAGAAAACC
>JAAZDA010000269.1 GCA_012512995.1 Clostridiales bacterium
CGCCATGATTATTGAGTTCACCTGCATGCTTACCTGGTTGATCGGCATACCGAAGTTCTTGTTAAAAGTCAGGAAACTCGCGAGCGAGCCCACAGTGAACCCG
Organism: Clostridiales bacterium; assembly: GCA_012512995.1. Taxonomy (GTDB): domain Bacteria; phylum Bacillota; class Clostridia; order Lachnospirales; family Lachnospiraceae; genus CAG-791. The sequence goes on from JAAZDA010000269.1 coordinate 104, forward strand.
AGTCCTGCATTTAGTGCGATCGCAGAACCTACGATAGCGCAGAGAACGTAACTAACATTTCCAAGCTGCGCGTTTATGGGACCGAGAATATTTGAGAATGCGTTCGCTTTGTATGCGCTCTGGTAAAGTTCCTCGTTCAGTTTATCAAATTCATCTACGCATTCCTGCTCATGATTGAATACTTTGACGACCTTCTCGCCGGTCATCGTTTCCTCGATAAAACCATTGATCTTTCCGAGATTCTTCTGCTGCGCGATAAAGTTCTTGCCCGAAATCTTTGTTGCCATGCTCGAGGCGAACAGCATCACCACGACCATCAGGATAGACACCAATGTCAGCGGAACGCTGAGAACTATCATCATGCAGAATATCGAAACAATAGTGATAGCAGAGTTCATGAGCTGCGGTATGGACTGGCTGATCATCTGCCTCAAAGTATCAATATCATTCGTGTAGATTGACATAATGTCGCCATGCGAATGCGTGTCAAAATACTTGACCGGCAGTTTCTCCATATGCTCAAAAAGCTCGCAGCGCATCCTGTTCAGTGTGCCCTTGCTCACATAGACCATTATTCTGGCCTGGGCAAATGCTGCTCCGATACCAATTGCATAGAACACTGCCACTTTGGCCATCGCCGCGAGAAGCGGTCCGTAATTCACAACGCTTCCGGCGTCATGCTGCTCCTTAAGAGGAGTGATGTATGAGTCAATGAGTGTTTTGGTGAACATTGTTCCCTGAACGTTTGCTATTACTGACACGAAAATACAGACAATCACAAGTATCATCTGTATCTTATAATACTTCATGACATAGCCCATTATTCTCCTGAAAACCTTTCCAGGGTTTTTGACCTTTGGGTGCGGCTGGCCTCTCATGCCTCTGCCGCCCGGACCCGGCTTTACTTCTCTTACTCTTTCTTCTGCCATATTGCTTGTTTCCTCCATGTATCTCACTGCGGCTTATCGAAATCCGCATCTGCTCCCGCACCTGTCTGAGATTCGTAGACCTCACGATAAATCTCATTTGTTGCCATGAGTTCATCATGTGTTCCGATTCCATTGACCGTTCCATTGTCCATGACTATTATCCTGTCGCAATCCTTAACGCTCGATATTCTCTGAGCGATCATTATCCTTGTCATTTCCGGAAGCTCGTTCCTGAATGCCGCCCTTATCTTCGCGTCTGTCGCTGTATCAACAGCACTCGTCGAATCGTCGAGGATCAACACTTTCGGCTTCTTGAGCAGCGCTCTGGCGATACAAAGCCTCTGCTTCTGTCCGCCCGAAACATTTGTTCCGCCCTGTTCAATATATGTTTCGTAGCCCTTCGGCATATTGTTTATGAATTCGTCAGCGCATGCAATTCTGCAGGCCGCGCGGCACTCTTCCTCTGTCGCGTTCTTGTTGCCCCAGCGCAGATTATCGAGTATTGTTCCTGAGAACAGCACGTTTTGCTGGAGCACCACCGAAACGCTGTCCCTGAGCACTGTCATGTCGTACTTTCTCACATCCAGACCACCGACGCTCACGCTCCCGGCGGTGACATCGTAGAGCCTGCTTATCAGATTCACGAGACTTGACTTGGCCGATCCCGTCGCGCCGATAAGCCCGATATTCTCGCCCGATCTTATATCAATGTTGATATCTTTCAGCACCGGTTCTCTTGATTCTGCGTTGTATGCAAAGTCTGCATGATCAAAACAAACGCTTCCGTCCTTCACTTCCATTACGGGGTTCTCCGGATTGGTGAGTGTGCTCTTCTCGTTTATGACATCGGTGATTCGCTTTGCGCTCGCCTGTGACATCGTTATCATGACGAAGACCATAGCGACCATCATGAGGCTCATCAGAATATTCATACAATATGTGAGAAGACTCATAAGTGCGCCTGTCGTCAGTGCGTCAGAGACTATCATGTGTGCACCGAACCAGCTGATCAGAAGTATGCACGTGTATACAGTTCCCATCATGATGGGCTGCACGCCAGTGACCTTGAGTTCTGCCTTGCAAAACATAAGATAAATGTTCGCTGCGGCTTTCTGAAATTTGTTTATTTCATGATCTTCGCGGACATAAGCTTTGACGACTCTTATTGCGGAAACATTCTCCTGGACGCTCTCATTGAGATCATCATATTTTTCGAAAACTTTTTTGAAATACTTCGTCGTGCTGCTCATCAACAGACCGATGACTATCACCAGGAAAATCACGGCGACCAGATATATACTTGCGATCTGAGGACTGAGAACAAATGACATTATCATCGCAATTATCATCGACATCGGAGCTCTTACTGCCATCCTCAGTATCATCTGATATGCGTTCTGCATATTCGTCGCATCAGTCGTGAGTCTTGTGACAAGGCTCGACGGTGAGAACTTGTCGATATTTGCGAATGAATAAGTCTGAATATTATCGTGCATGGCTTTTCTGAGATTTCTTGCAAAACCCGCCGACGCCTTCGCACCGCAGAAGCCGCCCATGATTCCAAAGAACAGACCAAATACCGCGACAAGCAACATGAGGCCACCTGTTTTGACGATAAAGCTCATGTCACTCCCATAAATTCCTTCATCTACCATCCTGCCCATCAATATGGGGATGATCATTTCGCAGATTACCTCTCCTACCATCCACACAGGCGTCAATATCGACACCAGCTTGAATTCGCGGATCTGCGCCGCTAATGTTTTGATCATAAATCCTTACTCCTCCTTGAC
>JAAZDA010000270.1 GCA_012512995.1 Clostridiales bacterium
AAATCAACATGACCAAGTTCACCCGTCTTCTGGTTGATTATATCCCATAAGAGTTGAATCACAGCAATATCAGATTTTGCCATATTACCCACCATTACGGAGCTCATTTACTCCGTCCGCGAAGAGAAATTGCGCATCGCATATCGTTTACTGCTTCTTCATAACGATTTCTGTCTTGTTCTTATAGATATGTTCTGCCGGGACGCAGCCACGGACCATGCTGAGCGGATAGAAATTGCTGTGGCTTCCGATGACTGAACCGGGGTTAAGGACGGAGTTACAACCGACTTCTACATAGTCTCCGAGCATTGCTCCCATCTTGCGAAGACCTGTGGGAAGACTTTCATCGCCGTCATGTATGACAACATTGGTGCGGTCAGATTTTATGTTGGACGTTATTGATCCGGCACCCATGTGAGCATGAAAGCCGAGAACTGAATCGCCTACGTAATTGTAGTGCGGAACTTCACACTTGTTGAACAGAACAACATTCTTGAGCTCACAGGAATTGCCGACAACACAGCCTTTGCCTACAATTGCCTTGCCGCGTATAAAGGCACATTGTCTCAACTCAGCATCTTCATCAATGATGCACGGACCGGCGATGTAAGCACTGTCGAATATCTTAGCGCTCTTTGCTATCCATATATTATCACCACGTTTATCAAATTTATCGGCAGGAAGTTTCGGACCAAGTTCAAGAATAAATTTCTCAATAAGCGGCAGTACCTGCCACGGATATTCAATTCCGCTGAAAAGTCTTGCCGCAATAGATTCATTCATATCAAATAATTCACTGCATTTGAAATCAATAATAGCCATTTTCCATGACCTCCACCTTTATTTCCTGTTTCCGGATTTATTTGATCTGTATGAGCGTTTTCCGGTGCCGCTCGCGGACCAGGCTCTGCTGCCCTGATAGAATTGGGCAATATAACGGAACTGCTGGTTCAAAGGTTCTTTGTAATCAGTCTCTTTTACATGGTCGGTACGTCTTATTACAAAAGACTTGAGTTTATCCATGTATTCGCTTTCTGTCACGCTTCCTTCGGCAACGGCAGTCAGACCTTTTTCCCAGCTTGCTGTCAGCTTTGGATCAAGAAGCGGTTTAAGAGAACATGAAACTGTATCATATATCATTTCACCGAGCTGAGTCGGTGATATTACCTGTGTCTTTTTATTGAGCGAGAGGTATCTGTTTGTAACAAGCTTGGTGAGAATGCCGGCTCTTGTTGCACTTGTCCCTATGCCGCTTCCCTTTATCTGCTCACGCAACTCCTCATCTTCAATAAGCTGACCTGCGTTTTCCATTGCAAGTATCATGCTTCCTGAATTGTATCTTGATGGAGGCTTGGTCTCTCCTTCCTTAACATCAAGGCTTTCGAGACTTAGTTCCATGCCCTTTTTCATCTTTTCAAAATATTCTGAAAGCGAAGGATCTCCGGAAAGATCATCGGTCTGTTCAGAATCATTCTGTGAGGCATTATCTTCATTGGACGTCTCAGTCTTCTTTTCTTTGAAGAAAGAGTATTTCAGGATCTCAAGATATCCTTCTGCTGTGCATGTCCTCACTGAGGATGAAAACAGTTCAGTTTTAATCCTGACTTGCATAGATATTCTATCAAAAACAGCTGCAGGATAAAAGATTGACAGAAATCTTCTGACTATAAGTTCATACACCTTCTGAACTGTATGTGAGCACGAATTAAGCGCAGAAAACCCCTGACCGGTGGGAATTATCGCATAGTGATCTGTTATGGCCTTATCATTTGTATATTTCGTTCTGCCTATCTTCTGTGCGGTCCCCGATGATGCTATCTTTTTCACGTATTCTTTATACATCGGTTGTGTGAACAGACCGTTAAGATTTTTTGTGATTTCCTTTGCCACTGCGGTTGAAAGGCCTCTGGCATCTGTTCTTGGATAAGTAGTGAGTTTCTTCTCATATAGTTCCTGGGCGGCACTGAGTGTTTCGTCAGGATTTATCTTGAAGAATCTTGAACAGTCATTCTGAAGTTCGGCCAGATTGTAGAGAAGAGGGGGATTTTTGGACTCTTTCTTACGATTTATCTGGTCAACGACAGGCTTCGTTCCTTCAGCGACGCTTTTACCCAGATAATCGATAAGTGCGGCAGCATCTTCTCTCTTTTTAAATCCGTTATCCTTATATAGTTTTGCCCTGTCTGTAACAGCTGAGCTGTCAGAAATATGCCATTCTGCCTCAAACCTGCATCCATCTTCGGTTCCGAGACCGGCGACGACCCTGTAGAAAGGTGTTTTTTCAAAAGAGCGGATCTTGCGTTCCCTGTTTACTATCATGCCGAGTACACATGTCATAACGCGTCCAACTGCTATAACACATTTGTCAGCCTGCAGGAAATCTTTGATGGGATATCCGTATTTGAGTGTGAGCGCTCGTGAAAAATTGATGCCCATAAGATAGTCTTCTTTGGCACGAAGGTATGCGGCAGCGCCAAGAGCATTGTATTCTGAATCATCTTTGGCTTCCCGGATACCGCGCAGTACCTCATCCTTAGTCTGTGAATCGATCCAGACGCGCAGCTGCTTCTTGTCTTTTACACCTGCCTGAGTAGCAACAAGCCTGTATATGTATTCGCCTTCGCGCCCGGAATCAGTGCAGATGTATATCGTGTCCACATCTTTGGCAGTCAGTATGCTCTTTACAATGCCATATTGCTTTTTTACACTGTCAATGACCTCATATTTATATGTATCAGGAATAAAAGGAATAGTCGACAATGACCATTTCTTATACTTGGGATCATAAACATCAGGATACGACATAGAGACCAGATGCCCTACGCACCAGGTCACTATTGTCGTTCCGTCTGTCGATTCCATATATCCGCTCTGAGATCTGAAGTTAAGATCCAGAGCATCAGCGAATTGTTTTGCAACACTTGGTTTTTCCGCTATGAAGACGCGTTTTCCCATCAGACTTCCTTACCGTAGAAGTGATACTTACTTATGCTGAATAAAATTCTGTACTTTGAGGAGCTCAGCGCACTCAACAGCGCCGCCTGCAGCTCCGCGGATAGTATTGTGAGATAGTCCTACGAACTTCCAGTCATAAACTGAGTCGGTGCGCAGACGCCCTATCGAAACACCCATGCCCTTTTCATAATTTACATCTTTAAGTACCTGGGGACGATCATCATCTTCAAGATACTGAATGAACTGTTTCGGAGCACTGGGAAGACCGAGCTCCTGCGGTATTCCGGAGAAGTTCCTCAGTTTTGCTATAAGCTCATCTTTCTCAGCTTTCTTCCTGAATTTTACAAAGGCAGCTGCGACATGACCATAGAGCACAGGGACGCGGAGGCACTGGCTCGTGATCACGGGATCAGTAGCCGGTACTATTATGCCGTTCTCAAGACTGCCGAATATCCTGAGCGGTTCTTTTTCGCTCTTTTCTTCCTCTCCGCTTATGAACGGGATGACATTACCAAGCATTTCAGGCCAGTCGCCAAAGTTCTTGCCTGCACCGGATATAGCCTGATAAGTCGTGACAATTACTTCATAGGGTTCAAAACATCTCCAGGCCGCGAGCGCCGGTGTATAGCTCTGTATTGAGCAGTTGGGCTTTACAGCGATAAATCCTCTTGTAGTTCCGAGTCTCTGTCTCTGATATTTGATTACTTCCATGTGCTCAGGATTGATCTCCGGGATGACCATGGGGACATCAGGAGTCCATCTGTGAGCACTGTTATTGGAGACAACAGGTGTCTCAGTCTTAGCATATGTTTCTTCAAGTGCGCGTATCTCTTCTTTGGACATATTGAGCGCACTGAAACAGAAATCAACATCTTTTGTAACATTCTCAACATCGTCAACGCTCTTTACTACAATGTTCCTTACATTTTCAGGAACAGGGAGCGGGTCAAGTTTCCATCTTCCCTCTACTGCCTCAGCATATGTTCTGCCGGCAGAGCGCGGACTTGCTGCGATCTCTGTGACTTCAAACCACGGATGATCTGCCAGAAGAGAAACAAATCTCTGACCTACCATTCCGGTACCGCCCAGTATAGCTACCCTCAGTTTATCGCTCATAATTTTTCTCCTCCTCAAGATATTTCCTGTCCTCATCTATTACCTTCTTCATCGCACCGGGACCGGGCGCACCGTATGTGAGACGCTTGTTGACGCATGTGTTAAGGTTCACAGCTTCATATATATCAGCCTCAAAAGCGGGGCATACAGCCTTGAATTCATCGATAGACAGATCATCTATAGCTTTGTTGTTATCGATGCAGTATAGGACAAGTTTTCCTATGATGCCGTGAGCGTCCCTGAAAGGAATGCCCTTGCCGACAAGATAATCAGCGGCATCTGTAGCGTTAGTGAAACCGTTCATTGCACTGCGCTCCATGACATCTTTCCGGAATGTAATTGTTGACATCATGCCGTCAAATAAAGTGATGCAGTTATAGCAGGTGTCGATGGCATCAAACGATACTTCTTTATCTTCCTGTATATCCTTATCATATGCCAGAGGAATACCTTTCATTGTGGTGAGCATACTCATAAGAGCGCCGTAAACACGTCCGGTCTTGCCTCTTACAAGTTCAGCGATATCAGGGTTTTTCTTCTGAGGCATTATGCTGCTGCCCGTAGAGAAACCGTCGTCTATTTCTACAAAGCGATATTCATTGGAATTCCAGAGGATGATCTCCTCTGAAAAACGTGAAAGATGCATCATAATAAGCGCAAGATCATCAAGGAACTCTATGAGATAGTCCCTGTCAGAAACGGAATCCATGCTGTTCCTTGTGGGCCTGTCAAAACCAAGAAGTTCTGCCGTGTAAAATCTGTCGAGCGGGTATGTTGTTCCGGCGAGAGCTCCTGCACCGAGCGGGCATTCATTGAGACGTTTTACTGTATCAAACATACGGCTTCTGTCACGTCTGAACATTTCAAAATATGCGCCCATGTAGTGAGCGAGCGTCACCGGCTGTGCTTTCTGAAGGTGTGTAAAGCCGGGCATTATCGTGTCAATGTTGTTCTCCATTATAGAGAGCAGAGTTCCGAGGAGATGGGCAAGCGCTTTCTCAAATTCTGAGCACTCTCCTCTTATATACATCCTCATGTCGAGAGCGACCTGATCGTTGCGGCTTCGTCCTGTGTGGAGCTTCTTACCCGCATCGCCGATACGCTTTGTCAGAACAGCCTCGACAAAACTGTGAATATCTTCATAATCATTGGTAATAACAAGTGTTCCGTTTTCAATATCGCGCAGAATGCCGTTCAGACCATCAACAATACTGTCTGAATCATCCTTGCTCAGAATACCCTGTTTCGCCAGCATCCTTGCATGAGCGATGCTGCCGTTTATGTCCTCTTTATAGAGCCGCCTGTCAAACCAAATTGATGCGTTGAAATCTGCGACTGCTTTATCTGTGCTTTTTGTAAATCTTCCGCCCCAGAGCTGTGCCATCAGACCTGTACTCCTGTCATTTATTTAAAAGCCCCGGAACCCTTGATTCTACGGAGTTTCGAGGCTTTAAGAGCTGGAAATCGGACTTGAACCGACGACCTACTGATTACGAATCAGTTGCGCTACCAACTGCGCTATTCCAGCAAATACCGGCGGCATTCTTCTTAGTTCCGCCGGTACTTTTGTATTATACTGATGTTGCCATGTTTTGGCAAGATTGATTATTCTGAATATGTAAATACCTGAGCACTGAGCGGAGCAACAGTAAGCTGGAGCGCATAAGCTCTACCGTCGGTCTCGCATTCTGTGGCTGCTTTTGCCCTCTGAAGACTCACATCGCCGCCGAATAACTTCTGCTCACTGTTGAAGATCTCCTTATATTTGCCTGCGTACGGAACTCCTATCTTTGTTTTCCATTCAGCATTTGCATTGTTGAACAGAATAAGAATGAAGTCATTGGGATGAGATCCTTTTCTCATGAAGCACAGCATACACTCTGGATTTGACATCTGACGAAGCCATTCGAAACCATCAGGTCTGTCATCATTCTGCGACATTGCCGGCAGTTCCTGATACATACGGTTTAGCTCGCACACCATTTTGCGCAGACCTGAAAGCTCTGAACTGTCACTCTCCTCAGTGATATCTGAAAGGGTTTCACCCAGATTGAGCAGTTTGGTCCCGGGGTGCAACATCATTTCCGAAACAAGAAGTCTTAAATTCGCATATTTGATGTCGTTATCTCCCGGCATTTTTGCAAGTATCGCTGACGCATCCGGTCCGATGTCCTTTGATCCAAGTGAAATCATGAATCTTTCAGTATATTGATAGACCATATCCTCAAGAAGCAGCTCATGGACACCTTCTCTGAATAGTGGATCAGTCGATATATATC
>JAAZDA010000271.1 GCA_012512995.1 Clostridiales bacterium
AAACTTCAGGAATACCGTTACGATGATATCGTAACGATAGTACCTTTTATGGTCGGCGCCGGATACAGTGTCCGCAGCACGCTTGACGCAAACCAGAATCCCTTCCTCAGCAAGATTTCAAAGGCGGGATTCAGAACAAGGTCTGTATTCAAGGGCGTTGCCGAATATTATGAGTTCCGCGAGGTGTTATATGAGAAGCTCGCCGGAATAATGGCAGACGATACACTTGGCAGGATATAGTATTGGCTCAGTCGCGCACTACCTGCAGAATGTAGAACTTGAGGTAATAGCTCTCGTCAGAATTCCAGAGGATCGGGTGGTCGGGCGCCTGTGTGCGGAACTCCACCTGGCGCAGACGAACGTGAGCGTCATGCGCCGCCTCATCAATTGTTTTGGCGAATAGTTCCGGATCCATGAAGTGTGAGCATGAGCATGTGACGAGGAAACCGCCGTTCTTTACGAGTTTCATACCGCGGAGATTTATCTCACGGTAGCCGCGCGCGGCAGCTTTAATGGAATTGCGGGATTTTGTAAAAGCCGGCGGATCCAGTATGACGACATCGAATTCCGCACCCTTCCCTTCCATCGCGGGAAGATATTCAAAAACATCAGCACATTCGAATTTACATTTGTCTGAAAGACCGTTGAGGTCAGCATTGTGCTTCGCCTGCTCTATGGCAGGATCTGACGAATCTACAGCTGTGACGAGAGATGCTCCGGCCGCGGCGGCGTTAAGTGCAAATGATCCCTGATTGGTAAAACAATCGAGTACTGTCGCATTTTTGCAGAGCCGTCTGATAGCGGCTCTGTTGTCTTTCTGATCGAGAAAATAGCCTGTCTTCTGGCCGTTTTCGACATCGATCAAATACTTGATCCCGTTCTCAGTGATTTCCACTTTAGTGTCGAAAGGTTCTGAGAGAAATCCCTTTGTCCGCTCAAGACCTTCTTTCTCACGGACCTTTGCGTCGCTCCTCTCGAATATTCCACGCACATGGATCCCATCGTCTGACAGCACTTTGCAGAGTGCTTCAAGAATTACGCCCTTTAGTCTGTCTGTTCCCAGACACAGCGATTCGATGACGAGAATGTCATTGTATTTATCGATCGTAATCCCGGGGAGAAAATCGGCCTCGCCGAATATAACACGGCATGAAGAGGTGTCTATGACCTTTTTGCGGTATTCCCAGGCATCTTTTACGCGTGAGGCGAGCAGTGCGTAACTGACAGGCTCATTCTCGCGCTTTGAGAGCATCCTGATCCTGATGGTCGAGCTCAGACTGATGACGCCGTATCCGAGGAAGAACTTATCAAAATCTCTGACACTGATGATGTCACCATTTTCGAATTCCCCCGTTACATTTTCTATTTCATTGTCATATATCCAGAGACAGCCTGCTTTGAAGAAGCGTCCTTCTTTTTTCTTTATATAAGCTGTTGCACCTGCTGCAAGATTCCTGCAGTCAGCAAGATCGTAGTCCATTTTCAATGCTTCCATTTTTCACGCCACCTCACGCCGGAGTATCTTTTGAGATTTTCCATGTCAAAACTTGTCAATTTATATTATCATAAGCCACATCTGTTGAAATTACGGTCTTTCTAAACTGTATAAATCGGTTTAGAATACTATCAGGAGTTCACCTGATGTCAACAGCGGCATATACTGGAAAACATGATACTACAAACAGAGGTAAAGATGGCAGAAAAGATGACGGACGCCGGCATCTGAGATTCAGAGCGGGGTTCCGGATCATGCTTTTTCTGTGGGCAGTTTCTGCAGTTCTCAATATCGTGGCCTGGAACAGCACGGAATTTTGCGATTGGTATCAGGCTGCTGTTTTTCCATTGTGGGTAAATTCGCTCGGAAGGCTGAACGGGCTTGTATCGTTTTCAGTGGGTGAAGTCATGATCACCATCGGCGTCATATGGATCGCCGCCGGTCTTGTGATCCTTGTAATCGCGCTCGTGCTCTTTGCCTTGAGAAGGATAAGGCGCGCGGAAAGCAGCATCGTGCAGAAGGCCGGCAGCAGGTTCCTGCGCTTTGCAACTTGTTTTGGCAGAGTAACGGCGGTCGTTATAACGTATGTTATGCTTGTCATGACCCTTAATTGTTTTGTAGTGTACCATGCGACGGGACTGCCCACACCGGACCTTACAGAGAGCGAGGCACAGACAAGGTACA
>JAAZDA010000272.1 GCA_012512995.1 Clostridiales bacterium
AGCAGGAACAGATCAGAGTACGCAAGAGTGAACTTACAGGGAAGCTTGTAAACGCCCGCACCGATGAGAGCAGGCAGGACGAGATAATTGCTGAGGCGGAGAAGAAATTTGAGAACCTCACAGCCGAGATAGTAACACTTCGCGAAAGTCAGATTAAGATCGATTCTGAACTGACCGGTATGAAGAGCATACTTGCTTCAAAGGATGAGGAACTCCGTTCAGCGCAGATTGCATTCCATTCAGATGAGACAAAACTGGAAACGCTGCGCAATATGACCGAAAGATATGAAGGCTTCGGGCAGAGCGTCAAGCGCGTGATGGAAAAGAAATCTGATGAACACGGGTTGATAGGCGTTGTAGCGGATCTTCTTAAGACTGATGAAAAATTCGAAGTTGCAATAGAGGTCGCGCTCGGTGGATCAATCCAGAACGTAGTTACTGACAATGAAGCCACTACGCAGCGCATGATAAGTTTTCTGAAAAGGGAAAAGGCCGGACGTGTAACCTTCCTTCCGCTTACAGAAATAAAAAATTACAATAAATTTTCGAAATCAGATGTTTTGCATGAGCCGGGCATAATAGGTACTGCCGATACTCTGATCCATTGTGATGACAAGTATAAAGATGTAGCCGGAAATCTTCTCGGCAGGACGATAGTTGCTGATTCAGAGGCACATGCATCAGCGGCACAGCGCAAATACCAGCATTCCCTGCGAATTGTCACGCTTGATGGAGAACTCTATACTCCGGGCGGAGCAATAAGCGGCGGAGAATACAGGAACAATTCAAACCTTCTGAGCCGCAGAAGAGAAATCGCTGAACTTGAGAAGAAGATCGCCCTTGGTAAGAAGAATGCTGAGGATGCGCAGCAGGCGATAACAGATACTAAGAACAGAAGAAATATTCTCCGCGAACAGCTCGCTAAGTCCAGCTCTGATCTTTCGATGAAACAGATCGAACAGAATACAGCCAGAATTAACGTTACAATGGAAAAAGAGAAGCAGGCTGAGGCGGCAGGAAGCTATGAGCAGTTAAAGGCCGAAGACAGGAGCATAAAGGAACAGACAGAGGATCTCACAGCTGAGAAGGATGAAATCTCCAGGAAGCTCAGCGAATCAGAAAAAACTGAAACAGAAATCAGCCAGAACATTGAGGCATGGCAAAAAGAGAGGGAATCTGTCCGCAAAACACTTGATGAGAACAGCGCCGCAGTCGCAAAGTGGGATCTTGAAATCGGCAAGATGCGTCAGAGCGTGGATTTCAAGCAGCAGAATCTTGACAGACTTACTGAAGATGCAGATGGTTTTGCCAGTGATCTTGGAGAGGTGACGGAACATCTCGAGGACAGCCAGAAGAAGATAATCAGCCGCCGTAATGATATAGATGAAATACAACAGACTATACTTTCATCTCATTCATCGCAGGATGAGTCAGAGAAAATACTGAAAGACAGCACACTGCGCAAGGAAGAACTGACTGCAAAACAAAAGGATTTCTTTGACAGAAGAGAAAAACTTAATGACCAGATGACAAGTCTTGACAAGGAGTGCTTCAGACTTAAGACAGCTAAGGAACGTCAGCAGGAAGCCCTCGATTCAAAGATCAATTATCTCTGGGATGAATATCAGGTCACGCCTTCTGATGCTGAAGAAATGCGAGATGAGGAGCTTAAAGAGCTCTCGCTGATGAAGAAGGAGATAGACTCTCTCAAACAGCAGATCAGAGATCTCGGATCTGTAAATGTAAACGCCATAGATGAGTACAAGGAGACGAGAGAAAGACATACATTCCTGAAGACGCAGCATGATGATCTCATAAAGGCCGCGGAAAATCTTCAGAAGATCATAAGCGAACTTGATATTTCCATGCGAAAACAGTTTAAGGAGCAGTTTGCAAAGATTGCAGCTGAATTTGACACTGTATTCAAGGAAATGTTCGGAGGCGGACACGGATCACTTGAACTTGTTGAGGATGAGGACCTGCTCGAGGCCGGTATTCGTGTTATTGCCCAGCCACCGGGAAAGAAACTTATAAATATCATGCAGATGTCCGGCGGTGAAAAGGCGCTGAC
>JAAZDA010000273.1 GCA_012512995.1 Clostridiales bacterium
GAAAAATATGAAAAAACGGTTATCCATTCTGGCAGCTGTGATCGCCTGTGTCCTGAGTTTCGGTGTTCTTGCAATGCCTGTGGCGGCAGCCGGCACATATGACGGGCTTGATGAAGCAACAGCCATTCAGTATGGCCAGCAACTCGTACAACAGATAAGCGAGATAGAATCTGCGGGGCAGACCGCACAGTATGATGATGGTGGAGTTTTCACAGATGCGTTCGCATCATGGGAAACCGCCATGCAGACACTGAAATCTTTCCAGGGTTTCTCTGACAATGCATCAGCTGTGATAGAAGACGATTCTCTGACAATGAACATAGGAATCATCGGTGAGAACAATCGGACAGCGACAGTCACAATAGTTGCTGACGATTCGGGACAGTACACATCGATTACCACATCAGTAGAAGAGACGATGGCTGAAAAGCTTGAAGAAGCGGGACTCAACACGATCCTTGGAATGGGAATGGCATTTGCCATCCTTATTCTCATAGCTCTCATTATAAGATTCGCATTTCCTCCTATCGCTAAAATGGGCAGGAAGATGGAAGACAAGAAGAATGCCCCTAAAAAGGCGGCACCTGCAGCAGCACCTGTTGTTGCAGCACCTGTAGCGGCAGTCGAAGAGGAATCTGCAGATGACGGTGAATTGATTGCTGTTATCACAGCAGCTATTGCAGCTTCGGAAGGTAATTCAGATCACACAGGAACAGATGGTTTTGTAGTGCGTTCTATAAGACGCAGAAGATAATCACTAATATTAAATAATTCTATTCCAATAATGGAGGTTCAAGATGAAGAATTATGTTATTACAGTAAACGGAACGTCTTATGATGTAACTGTTGAAGAGAACGCCGCAGGCGTATCTGCTCCTGCAGCTCCCGTTAAAAAAGCTGCTCCTGCAGCAGCACCTAAGGCAGCAGCACCTGCAGCAGCTCCCAAGGCAGCAACAGGCGCGGCAGGCGGAGTAAAGATCGAAGCCGGCGCAGCCGGTAAGGTATTCAAGATCGAAGCTAAGGTCGGCGATGCTGTTAAAGCCGGCGATGCTGTTGTTATCGTAGAAGCTATGAAGATGGAGATCCCTATGGTGGCTCCTTCTGACGGAACTGTAGCAAGTATCGACTGCGCAGTGGGTGATCCCTGCGAAGCAGGACAGGTTCTGGCTACATTGAACTGATCCGATAGTAACACGGGTCAGTCCCGTGAGAATCAAAACCAGGAGGTCTAATAGTAAGTTATGGCATATATTGCAAATGTACTTCAAAACTTATTGGAACAGACCGCGTTCGCAAACCTGTACTGGGGCAACTATGTAATGATAATTGTGGCACTTGTTTTCCTTTACCTTGCAATAGCAAAGGATTTCGAACCACTGCTCCTTGTACCGATAGCTTTCGGTATGCTCCTCGTTAATATCTATCCTGATATTATGTTATCTATCGAGGATTCATCGAATGGCACAGGCGGTCTTCTGTATTATTTCTATTTACTTGATGAATGGGCTATACTGCCGTCCCTGATATTCATGGGCGTAGGCGCGATGACAGACTTCGGTCCCCTTATTGCGAATCCTATATCGTTCCTGATGGGCGCTGCAGCACAGTTCGGTATTTTCGTAGCATATTTCGGAGCAATCGCTCTTGGCTTCAACGGCAAAGCAGCTGCTGCAATTTCCATAATCGGTGGTGCTGACGGCCCGACTTCAATCTTCCTTGCTTCAAAACTAGGACAGACGGATCTGCTCGGCCCCATAGCAGTCGCGGCATATTCATATATGTCACTCGTGCCTGTTATCCAGCCGCCAATTATGAAACTCTTCACAACTGATAAAGAGAAGAGAGTCAAGATGGGTCAGCTCCGTCCTGTCACAAAGCTCGAGAAGATCATGTTCCCCATAATTGTTACGATAGTTGTCTGCTTCATACTTCCGACAACAGCTCCGCTTATCGGTATGCTTATGCTGGGAAACCTGTTCCGCGAGTGCGGCGTTGTCCGTCAGCTCACAGATACAGCTTCAAATGCACTTATGTATATCGTTGTTATTCTGCTCGGAACATCTGTCGGTGCCAAGACTTCAGCTGAGGCGTTCCTCAATACTTCAACACTTAAGATCGTTGCTCTTGGTCTCTGCGCTTTTGCATTCGGCACATTCGCCGGAGTAATGCTCGGGAAGCTATTGTGTGCGATTACACATGGCAAGATCAATCCGCTTATAGGCTCCGCCGGCGTTTCGGCCGTACCTATGGCTGCACGTGTTTCGCAAAAGGTCGCAGCAGAATATGATCCCACGAACTTCCTTCTCATGCATGCAATGGGTCCTAACGTCGCAGGTGTTATTGGTACTGCCGTCGTTGCAGGTACATTCATGGCAGTTTACGGAATTTTCTAAATCTAAAATAAAGGAGAAATCACATGTCTGAAGAACAGGTTAAAAAACCCGTTAAGATTGTTGAGACCGTGCTGCGTGATGCACACCAGTCTCTGATCGCTACCAGGATGCCTACTGAAGAAATGCTCCCTATCCTCGGAAAGATGGATAAGGTCGGATATTATGCAGTAGAGTGCTGGGGCGGCGCTACTTTTGATTCATGCCTTCGCTTTCTGAAGGAGGATCCGTGGGAGAGACTTCGCACGATCCGCAAGAATATGCCGAATACAAAGCTGCAGATGCTTTTCCGTGGCCAGAACATCCTTGGCTACAGCCACTACAGCGATGATGTTGTTGAATACTTCGTTCAGAAGTCAATCTCAAACGGCATTGATATCATAAGGATCTTCGATTGCCTTAATGATCTTCGCAATCTGGAGACGGCTGTAAAAGCTACAAAGAAAGAGGGCGGTCACGCTCAGGTAGCTCTTTCTTACACACTTGGTGATGCTTACACTGAAGAGTATTGGGTAAATATTGCAAAAGAGATCGAGTCAATGGGCGCAGATTCTATCTGCATCAAGGATATGGCCGGACTTCTTGTCCCTTATGAAGCTGATCGCCTTATCCATGCACTCAAGAAGGCTACAAACCTTCCTATCGATCTTCACACACATTACACATCAGGTGTTGCTTCAATGACACAGCTCAAGGCTGTCGAAGCAGGCGTCGATATCATCGATACTGCTATCAGCCCGTTTGCACTTGGAACATCACAGCCTGCAACAGAAGTCATGGTCAAGACGTTCCAGGGAACACCTTATGACACAGGACTTGATCTCAACCTCCTTTACGAGAGCGGAGATTATTTCCGTCCTTACAGAGAAAAATGCATTGCTGACGGCCTTCTCAATCCCAAGGTACTCGGCGTCAACATCAAGACTCTGCAGTATCAGGTTCCCGGCGGAATGCTTTCCAACATGGTCAGCCAGCTCAAGGAACAGAACGCTGAAGACAAATATGATGAAGTTCTCAAAGAGATCCCGAGAGTCCGCAAAGACTTCGGTGAACCGCCTCTTGTTACACCTTCATCACAGATCGTCGGCACTCAGGCTGTCATGAACGTCCTTATGGGCGAGAGATACAAGATGGCAACAGGCCAGACAAAGGATCTGCTCTCAGGTAAATATGGCAAGACAGTTAAGCCGTTCAATCCTGAAGTGCAGAAGAAGATCATCGGTGACGCAGAAGTTATCACCTGCCGTCCTGCAGATCTTATCCCTCCGATGCTCCCGAAGTTCGAAGAGGAAGTAAAACCCTGGAAACAGCAGGATGAGGATGTTCTCACCTATGC
>JAAZDA010000507.1 GCA_012512995.1 Clostridiales bacterium
CACCAAACAAGCCAGAATGGATGAAGCCATGAATAGATGAAACAGCCGTCATAATAACAAAATTCAGGAGGCACAAATAATGTCACAGTCACAAGGTAGATTCGGTATGCACGGGGGTCAGTACATCCCCGAAACATTGATGAACGCGGTGATAGAGCTCGATGAGGCCTACACGAAATACAAGAATGATCCCGAGTTCCAGGCTGAGTTAACCGACCTTCTTAACAATTACGCCGGCAGGCCGAGCCGCCTGTACTACGCCGCGAAGATGACGAAGGATCTCGGCGGCGCGAAGATCTATCTGAAGCGCGAGGATCTCAATCACACAGGCGCGCACAAAATCAACAACGTTCTCGGCCAGGCTCTGCTCGCGAGCAGAATGGGCAAAACAAGACTCATAGCCGAGACAGGTGCCGGTCAGCATGGTGTCGCCACCGCCACGGCTGCTGCGCTCTTTGGCATGGAATGTGTTGTTTTCATGGGGAAAGTCGATATGGAGCGGCAGGCGCTCAATGTATACAAGATGAGACTTTTGGGGGCTGAAGTCGTTCCAGTTACGACAGGAACAGGCACCCTCAAGGACGCCGTATCTGAAGCGATGCGCGAATGGACAAAACGCATTTCCGACACACACTACTGCCTTGGTTCTGTGATGGGTCCTCACCCCTTCCCTTCAATGGTGCGTGATTTTCAGGCAGTAATTTCAAAGGAAATCAAAGAACAAATGATGGAGAAAGAAGGTCGTCTTCCCGACGCTGTCATTGCCTGCGTAGGCGGTGGCTCGAATGCAATCGGCTCCTTTTACAACTTTATTGAAGATACGTCAGTCCGCCTCATCGGGTGCGAGGCCGCCGGCGAAGGCATCAATACCCCCAGGACAGCCGCGACAATCAACACTGGCTCGCTTGGCATCTTCCACGGAATGAAATCATATTTCTGTCAGGACAAATATGGCCAGATAGCTCCTGTTTATTCTATTTCGGCGGGACTTGATTATCCCGGTGTCGGCCCAGAACACGCATGGCTTCACGATACAGGCCGCGCAGAATATGTCGGCATCACGGATGATGAAGCTGTCGATGCTTTCGAATATCTCTCCAAAACAGAAGGCATAATTCCTGCTATCGAATCATCCCACGCTCTGGCAGAGGCCATGAATATCGCGCCGACAATGGACAAAGACAGAATTATCGTCGTGACAATATCAGGCCGCGGCGACAAGGACTGCGCCGCGATTGCCAGGTACCGCGGAGAAAATCTGAGCGACGAGGCAATATCGTGACCATTGACAGGTGACTTGGCTGCTGTAAACTTGTCCGGATTTACCGAACTTGCTTCCTTACCCGCGAATTCGATGTCTCGCCGCGTTTCACGGGTAAGCCGGTCGCAGATAGCCTTACCGAACTCGCCTCTTTACCCGCGAATTCGATGCCTCGCCCAGTTTCACGGGTAAGCGAGTTAAAGGACGCCTTACCGAACTTGCTTCTTTACCCGCGAATTCGATGCCTCGCCCCGTTTCACGGGTAAGCC
>JAAZDA010000274.1 GCA_012512995.1 Clostridiales bacterium
AGACACGGGAACGCACGGCTCTTGAAGCGAAGAATACTGCTATCGATGAGGAGATCGTGGGATGCTATGCGTCGATCGACACAGCAAATGCAGCAATTAATGCGTTCAAAGATGAGATGAAGGCATTTACCGGGGAAATCGAGGAACTTACCAATGAAAGGATCCGGGTTCAGCGCATGGCCGACGAAGCCCAGACAAGAATCATGACTCTGCAGGGGGATGAAGAACGTTGTACTGTGCAGATTTCCACGTTTGATGAAAAGTCCGCATCTCTTGCACTTGAAATGTCCGAGATCAAGGGGTCGATTAAGGATGAGGTCGAGTGTGATTTAACGATGGATGAAATTCTTGACAGAATTGCGACAACCGAACGTTCTGTAAGAAAACTCGGGAACGTGAATATGCTTGCAATCGAGCAGTATGATGAAGTTCAGCAGAGGTCAGTCGAACGAACCGAGAAAAAGAATACTCTTTCACGTGAACGTCAGGCGCTGCTTGATAAGATCGAGAGCTTCAAGCAGATGAAGCACGATGCGTTTATGGAAGCATATTTGGCTATCAATAAGTATTTTCAGGAAATTTATACGCGGCTAAATGATGGATGGGGTCACCTGGTGCTGGATAATGAGGAAGATCCATTCCTTGGCGGCGTGACATTTGAGGTGTCGCCGCGTGGAAAGGAGGTAACCCGGCTCAATCTTATGTCAGGCGGCGAGAAGTCGTTTACAACGCTTTCATTTATTTTTGCGATCCAGCAGTATATGCCGGCCCCATTCTATGCACTCGACGAAGTGGATTCCAATCTGGATGGTATGAATGTGGAGCGTCTGTCTCAGATGGTTCGTGGGATATGCGCGGAGAGCCAATTTGTTATTGTGTCACACAGGAAGCCGATGATCGAGGCAGCAGACCGGATGGTTGGTGTGACACTGCGGCTGAGTGATAAGAGTACGCTTGTTACCGGTGTGAAGATGAATGACTGAGGATTTGCCGGAAGAGTTACGGGGAGATAAACTCGAGGAACCGATTGAGATTTTGTGTCAGATGGCGAAGAACGGGGATATCGATCCCTGGAATATTGACATCGTTGAGGTCACGGAACGGTTTCTGACCGAATTGGAACGCAGGTGCGAACTTGATCTGAGGATTTCAGGCAGGACAATATTTTATGCGTCAGTACTTTTGCGCATGAAGTCGGAGTCTCTGGACGAGCCTGAGTTTGAAGAAGGGACAGATGATGATGTATTTGACTGCGCGGCGGATCCATTTGCGGAGGATGAAGTTACTCTGGAAAGGGCGCTTGGTCCTATTGAGCTTCTGGAGCGGGAGATCGATCGCAGGCTTAAGCGGAAAGATTCGAGGAAGCGTCCGGTTACTCTCTATGAATTGATAAAAGAGCTGAAACTGGCAGAGAAGGCGGAACGAAGGCGGCAAAGAAGGCGGAAGTTTATCGAAACCGAGGATGAATTGTTTGCGGAGCCGGATACGGAGGAAATTGTAGGGATAGCGCACGATGAAGATTATGAGCATATGGCTGAGCAGATTTATGCAGTTGTTTCTGCACATCCTGATGCGCGTGACCCCGGAGTTTCGCTGTATGAACTGGTTTCAACTCTTCACTGGCCGCTGTATTTTGTCTATCTTCCCTGTTTATTTCTGGTTCAGAGTGGGCAGGTCGATCTTGAGCAGGATGAGTTTTTCGGTGATTTATGGGTGGTGATGAATGATGGTTGTGCAGAGAAGGGTCAAAAAGCCGCATAATTTTTGGTGGATTGTTCTCGCAATTCTGATTGGAGCATGTCTGGTATGTGTTTTGATAATTGTAGCCTCAGGTATGTTCTCAGTCCTGTTATCCTGATTGGGTTTCGGTGGGTTTATATGGGAAATCCACTAATCTAGTTACCTCGCAAGGTGCGTGAAAGATACCCAGAATCCTTCGTGGAATCAGGAATCCGATGCGTATACCTTAGAACGGGTGTGACTGTGGATGAACACAAATGTGTGTTTCATCTGTAGTTCTGTGGTAATGTTCCGGTGGGTTTATAACCCCCTGTGCCTAACATTGTTACCTCGTGAGTCAGTTACCCTGACCTTTGAGAAGCCGTCTTTGACCGCTTCCCTTCAAAAGGGAAAAGGTTCGAAGAGTATATAAGCGCCAGTTGCGAATATAGTA
>JAAZDA010000275.1 GCA_012512995.1 Clostridiales bacterium
CATTACATTCAATCCACCTCCGACAAACGCTTTATCAGTCTGTTCTTCTCCTTTTTCAGCGGCTTTAATGCTTCCAAAGGCTATCAGGCAGATAGTCAGGAGGCTTATCAGTTTTTTCATAATAATAACGGTTATGTTGAGGTGAAGTATTATTCAATCCACCTGATTTTATTCAAGTCGCGAGGCTTGGCTTCAGGTTTTTCATCAGGATAGCCGAATCCTATGGCGAGAACAAGTTTAAAATCAGCAGGGAAGTCCAATATTTCAAGGAATGGCGCAGCTACTTCTGAATTAAGGAATCCAATCGGCCCTCCGAGGCAGCAGCTGCCAATTCCCATTGACCATGCGGCATTTACCATATTGCCGGCAAGAAGACCGCAGTCAATCAGGGATTCTCCATTTGAAGTAGCTATGAAAACGACCGTAGGAGCATTTCTGTAAATATTTTTAAATGAAGGATCTGAAACCATCTTCTTGCCTCTTTCGTCTTTGCTCATCTGTTCGACAAAAAGATCTGTAGTACCCTTGATAAATACAGGATTGTCAACAATTCTGATCTCCCAGTTCTGGCGGTTCATACCGTTAGGTGCAAATACACCGCATTTTGTGATGACATCCATAGTGTCTCGGTTTACAGGCTGATCCTTATAAGCACGCACGCTGCGGCGTGTCATCAGAGTCGTAATGACATCATTATTGTTGGTGCTATTGTTATTGTCAGGTGAGGCGCAGGATGAAATTGCCATGACAGACAATATGGAGAAAAAAAGAAGTACATTATTCATGATAGTAGGTATTAATAGTCAGTAATGCTGTCAAATATAATAAAAATTAATCGAAAATCGCCCAATGATAAAGAATCATCGGATTCTCTGTCTTACCTCTGAAAGAAATGACTTCATTCCGGCGGAATCTTTTTCTACCGAGAATTTTCTGAGCAGCTGCAGTTTTTCAATTATGCCGTCCAACTGAGCAGGAGTGTTCGGGTTGAACATTATTTCTGTCAACAGAAAGTCATCTTCAGAAAGCAGGCCGTGTGCAATGGCAAGGTGACGCTTGAATGTTGTCCCCGGTGCATCCTGATGTTTCATTACAGATGCAAAAACCAGAGTGGAGGCGAAAGGGATTGAAAGCGAGTATGCTACAACGTGATCGTGTTCTTCAAATGAATAGTAGCAGATATTAAGGTGGAGCGTACTGAAAAGTAAGGCGAAAAAATTCACTCCTTCCATGTCGGAGCCATGCGTGGAGGCTGATTCAGGCTCACGTATTATCACGGCATTTTCATTTTGCAAGTTGTCCAGCGTGGCGAATGTTGGTCCGAACATAGGGTGGACTGAGACGTAACGGAATCCGGATTTCTCATAATAGTCACGAAGGTTGGTCTTTACAGATGCTATGTCGCAGATCAGGCAGTCGGCCCGTGGCCTTCCATCATCACCCAAAAGATAAGGGATCACTTCATTAAATGCATCCAAAGTATGGTTCAGCGTTACGCAGTTGATTACCATTTCAGGAACGAAATCTCCCACTTCTCTTAAAGTAGTGAACCTGCGTACATTATAGG
>JAAZDA010000276.1 GCA_012512995.1 Clostridiales bacterium
ACATCGTTCCTCGCAAAAGAATCTTTATCAGTCTACAGGATGTGGAAGATAAAAGTGCCATTCAGGTTTGCTGATGGTACAATACAGAAGTCGACAGTACTTGAGGTGCTGCAGAATTTTCATTTTCGCAAGGTATATCTCTCTGTTGGTGTGAATGAACTCGGAGTGCCTACATCAGAAGATTTTTATGACAATTATCGTGATGCGATCAGCATAATAAGAAAGCTGCAGCCGGACGCGATTATTTATATTGAAGGCATAATGCATGTTTCGAAGAGCCGAAGTTCTTCTGATCCTGTCTTTAATAACACAAGCATAGTCGAGAGGAACACTGCAATAAGCACTCTTGCAAACGGACATGATATTTTCTACATAGATATGAACCCGTCTGTATGCGATGAGAACGGGGATCTTTTATCTGATCTCACAGGGGACGGAATTCATCTGAAAGCGTCTGCATATGCGAAGTGGCATGAGTTCCTGCTGCAGAATGCAATTGTCAGAAGTGATGAACTCGATAATATCGGGAGCTTCCCGACCGGTTGGTAATGCGACAAATTGACGTCGCATAGAAGGTTTTCGCAAAGCTCAAACCTTCGGGTTGTGGCGAAGGAGCAGCAGTCGTAATGCGACAAGAAGACGTCGCATAGAAGGAATAGATTCATAATGAGACGTGAGATGAAATTTAAAATGGAAAGAGAAGGTCTTTTGAAAGAAGGCCAGGCTGTTTCTGTGAGCGAGGGACTCTTGCCCAGCAATTATTATTACACCGTGGATCCTTCTCTTGCCATGAGCGGAAATTATCCATTTAACCAGCGGCTCAGGGCGACGGACGGAGTGGTCGAGAAGATAGAAGAAAACGAAAGAGGTTATTATGTGACGGTCGTTTTTGAAGAACCGTAGGGTATTCACAAGGGAGGCAAGAGCGGAAGATTATGCCGATGCATAATCTTCCACTCAGCAGGTTTGTAATGCGACAGCAGGACTGTCGCATAGGAGCGACAAACCTGCTGATCGCATCAGAGAAATCGCATTCGCAATTTCTCTTCGCGTGACGTCGCATGAGCTCCGTCATGGAGGCAATTATGTCAGAAAAGAAAGAAAAAAGCGTAATGGAATATGTTGCTACAAAAAAGGCACCGGCTGCTATAGGCCCGTATTCGCAGGCTGTCATAGCACACGGATTCCTTTTCTCATCAGGTCAGATACCGATAGTGCCTGAGACAGGTGCAGTAGTTGCAGGCGGAATAGCGGAACAAACAGAACAGGTCTGCAAGAATATCGGAAAACTGCTCAAAAAAGCCGGAATTGATTATGAACACGTAATCAAGACCACATGTTTTCTCGCTGATATGGATGACTTCGCGGCTTTCAACAGCGTGTATGCCAAATATTTTACATCCAAACCGGCACGCAGCTGCGTGGCTGTAAAACAGATTCCCAAGGGAGTCCTCTGCGAGATAGAAGTTACCTGCACCATGAAATAAGTTTTGAAGGGACAGCAATTAAGCGTTGAATAAGATTACAAAACAGGGTGGAATAGCCCCGGCAAACGCACTGATGCTTTTCGCGTGCGCATTGATCTGGGGAACGGCTTTTGTTGCGCAAAGTGTCGGAAACAACTATATGGGTCCGATTACATTTCAGGCATCGCGCAGTGTGCTCGCCATAGTGGTGCTGCTGCCGCTTGTGATAGTCAGGCGCAGAGCAAGGACAAAACGCATAAAGGCGAATGACAGAAATGTTCAGACATACAGTTTTCGCACTACAGTTAAGGGAGGATTGTTATGTGGCCTGATGCTGTGCTCGGCATCGATCCTTCAACAGATAGGGATAACAGGGACTGATGTTGGAAAAAGCGGATTTATAACAGCAATGTATATTGTGCTCGTTCCGGTATTGTCTTTCTTTATTTCAAGAAAAGCGTCGATCAGGGTATGGATAAGCGTGGCCATTGCGGTGACAGGTCTGTATTTTCTCTGCGTCAGCGGAGGAAGTCTTGCCGGGATAATAAAGTATGATCTGATGCTGGTCGCGTGTGCTTTTTTGTTCTCATTGCAGATAATTCTTATAGACTATTTTGCAAAAAATGTGGATGGCGTTGAACTTTCTCTTGGACAGTTCATAACGACCACCGTGATCTCTGTTATATTGATGTTTGTTTTCGGAAGACCGCAGATCTCAGATATTATATCCGGAGCTTTTCCTGTGATATATGCGGGCATAATGTCGAGCGGAGTGGCGTATACGCTGCAGATAGTGGGACAGAAGGGTCAGGATCCGACGATCAGCTCACTGATAATGTCACTTGAGTCAGTGATCTCGGTACTGGCAGGCTGGGTCATATTGGGACAGAAGCTTACGGCCCGTGAAGGTGTTGGCTGCATACTGATGTTCCTGGCAATTATCCTTGCACAGCTGCCGGATAAGAAAAGGTGTAAAGAAGTCTGATGATCAGAAAAAGAACGATAATCCAAATATTGACCATATCAGTCATCACGGCGGCCCTCATGACAGGCTGCGGGCTGCAGCTTGGAGACAGTCAGGCTCTTACCGATGGGATGGCTCAGATCGAATCCAGGTCTTTTGATGAAGCTGTGACGACGCTTCAGACTGCCATAGACAGCGGGGATGATTCGAGGGATATGTACAGGGCCCTGGGCATCGCCGAGATGGGCACCGGTGATTATGAGTCTGCCGCCAAAGCGCTGGAAACGGCACTTGGAAGCAGTGGGATCATCCCTGACGATATGGACTATGATATAAATTTCTACCTGGCATCATGTTATTACAAACTGGGAAACTATGATGATGAGATGGAAATATATAACGCGATCACAGGCATGGATGACTCGAATACAGATGCTTATGAAATGCGCGGAGCGACTGAGATCACACAGGGTGACAGCGATGCAGCCGACGCTGATTTCAGAAAGGCAATAGCTCTTTCACCTAAGGATTATGACCGTATTATTTCAATGTATGCGACCATGAAACAATATGGTCAGGAGGACGCGGGTAAGGCTTACCTTTCGGAGGCTATTTCCAGTGATCCGAACATGTCAGATTATGATAAAGGCAGACTGTCATATTATCTTGAGGACTACGCGACTGCAAAAGCCTGTTTTGAGGCTTCACAGGACAAGAACGACTATCGTACGACGCTGATGCTCGGCAAAACATATATTGCCCAGGGTGATCTGAATTACGCGGCTGATGTCTATGAGGCGTATATTGCGGCAGATCAGACGCACGCGGAAATATACAACGAACTGGGGCTGTGTTACCTGCAGCTTGAGGAATATGAAAAAGCGCTCAATGATTTTCAGATAGGACAGAAGATAGATAATAATGGAGTAATGCAGGATCTTCTTTACAATGAAATAGTCGCATATGAGAAACTTGGGCAGTTTCCCAAGGCCGAAGAAATGATGCAATCGTACCTTAAGAGTTATCCTGACGATCAGGATGCACAGCGCGAACAGCTTTTCCTGCAGACAAGATAGGAAAAGCTGAAAGGGGGAGAAATGATACAAAAACTGATTTCACGAATCCGGGAGACAGGGGCGCCTGTGGTGGTCGGTCTTGACCCGAACATGAAATTTATTCCGCCAATGCTCTTTGATGATGCAAAACAATCTCTGGAGCGGAGCGAGAATACTGATCCGTTCGGAGATGACGAACTCAGTGTTGCCGCTGAAGCGGTGTGGAGATTCAACAAGGAGATCATCGACTCGGTATATGACCTTGTCCCGGCAGTAAAGCCGCAGATAGCGATGTATGAGCAGCTCGGAATAGCCGGAATCAAGACATTCTGGAGAACGGTCCGCTACTGCAAGGAAAAGGGACTGATTGTTATCGGTGATGTAAAGCGCGGTGATATCGGCTCGACATCAGAGGCCTATGCAAGAGCACATCTTGGCAGAGTGAAGATCGGAAATCACGATGTGCCTGCTTTCAATGAAGATTTTGCCACCGTCAATCCTTATCTTGGAAGTGACGGGGTAAAGCCGTTTATAGAAGTCTGCAAAGAGTACGACAAGGGGATATTTGTGCTTGTCAAAACGTCTAATCCGAGCAGCGGTGAGTTTCAGGATATTCTGACGAAGGACGGGAGACCTGTCTACGAGCTTGTTGCAGATAAAGTAAACGAATGGGGAACAGGTTCTATGGACGGAGATTACAGCAATGTGGGAGCCGTGGGCGGAGCGACATACCCTGAGCAGGGGAAAATCCTGAGAAAGCTTATGCCGCATGCATATATACTTGTGCCG
>JAAZDA010000277.1 GCA_012512995.1 Clostridiales bacterium
CATCAGGAACATCCTTCTCGTATTTATCGACTTTATTCACAACGAGTACCACTGGTTTTCCTGACCGCCTCAAAATATCTGCGACGCCTGAATCAGCGTCCTGCAGTCCAGTCTTAACATCGACCATAAAGAGGATGACATCTGCCATCTCTATTGCGATTCCGGCCTGTTCGCGCATCTGCGAGAATATGACATCCTTGGATTCAGGCTCAATTCCGCCTGTATCAATAAGTGTGAATTCATAATTGAGCCATGTGCAATCCGCATATATCCTGTCGCGTGTCACTCCCGGCGTATCCTTAACTATTGAAATATCATCACCAGCCAGCATATTGAATAACGTCGACTTACCTACATTAGGTCTTCCGACGATGGCAACTATCGGCCTGTTTTTTCTTTTACTCAT
Organism: Clostridiales bacterium; assembly: GCA_012512995.1. Classification (GTDB taxonomy): domain Bacteria; phylum Bacillota; class Clostridia; order Lachnospirales; family Lachnospiraceae; genus CAG-791. Next base: position 407 of record JAAZDA010000277.1, read on the forward strand.
TTTTCCACCTTTTTCTATGTAATTCTGAAACACCATTATATTGAAAAAATCACTATACTTCAAGCTAAGCTGCGCTATAGCCTTGCGAGGGAATTGTTTTGACCGTATAATGATGAAATAACGGTCATAAGTCAGTGAGCTTTCATGCTTGCATGAAAAAGCTTACTGACTTATGACCTGAACAAACATGAGAAAGAAGCGATTTGCACAGCAAATCAGCGGATTTCGAATGGTTGGAGAATTGCGAGAGCATTCTGTGAATGCGGAGCAATTCGTATTTCATCAAAAGAAATTTATTTCAATGAGGACACCAATGATAAATAATTCTGCAAATAATAAGGATAAAGAACTGCATGAACAGCTCGAGCGCGTGATACCGGTCGCACCGCTTTCACTTATAGTACTTCCCTCCGCCAGGACTCTTGGCGACGAGGTGAATTCCTGGCTTTCAAAATTTCGCCAGTCAGATCACAACATAGTTAAACAGGATCCGGCTTTCAGGGACTATTCCAAAACATCATACATCACCCCGGCGCTCACTCCGCGCTTCGGTTCAGGAGAAGGTAAAGCTGTCCTGCCTGAAACTGTCAGGGGAAGAGATGTCTTTATTCTCGCTGATGTCTGCAATTACTCCCTGACATATCGGCTTGACGGCTTCACGAATCACATGTCTCCTGATGATCATTTTCAGGATATTAAACGTGTGATATCAGCGATCAACGGCAAAGCCCACAGGATCTCTGTCATTATGCCTTTTCTTTATGAAGGGCGCCAGCACAAAAGAAGCGGTCGCGAGTCGCTGGACGGTGCAATGATGCTCAAAGAGCTTATTGATATGGGGATCACGAATTTTATCACATTTGACGCACATGACCCCAGGATCCAAAGTGTCGCACCGCTCACAAATTTTGACAACTATCTTCCGCCTTATCAGTTCCTGCGGACTCTTCTTATGACTGAGGGCAACATGGTAATTGACAAGGATCACATCACTGTAATAAGTCCCGATGAAGGAGCGATGGAACGCGCTGTCTATTTTGCCTCAGTTTTAGGTGCTGATACCGGCATGTTCTATAAGCGCCGCAATTATTCCGTGATAGTCAACGGCAAGAACCCTATAGTTGCCCATGAATTCCTTGGCAGCGACATCAGCGGCAGAGATGTTATCGTCATAGATGACATGATCTCATCAGGTGGTTCTATGCTTGACACCGCCCGCCAGCTCAAGGATCGCAATGCAAAACGGGTTTTTGTATGCTGCACGTTCGGTCTTTTCACCGACGGAGTCGATCGTTTTGATGAAGCCTATGAACAGGGCTGGATAGACAAAGTCATATGTACTAATCTTACATATCTCAGACCTGAGCTTATGACAAGGCCCTGGTTCGCCATTGCAGATATGAGCAAGTATCTGGCATCTATCATAGATTATCTTAACCATGACACCAGTATTACTAACGCAGCATCTCCCACCAACAAGATCAATGAGATCCTGGAGAAATATAACAGAGATAACGGTCCGGATGACACCCCGGCAGAACAATAATGATCCTGCATGCGGCATCAGATCAGCGATAAGGAAAAGCATTCCTTATCCATCTGATGCCATCTTTATCTATCGCTATCACATCAAAACGAAGTTTTGCATTTTCTGCTATTCCATGAGTGTACCTGTAGTAATCCGAGACCCTCGATATTGTGTGCTGTTTTGATGAGGTAACTGCTTCCTCCGCACTTCCTGCCGATTACAGGCCGCGATACTTGACCTCAATAAAAACAAGTGTACCGTCCGTATCCATTACGATAAGGTCTATCTCTCCCATCTTTGATCTGAAACTATGTTCAAGTATAGTAATACCCTTATCAGATAAATATCTGGCGGCATCATCTTCTTTTTCTGTTCCGAGTGCTCTGAGGTTACACCCTTTGTATTGCGATGACGGATCAACAAAATGTCCGATAAAACTGCGTCTGTGGATTGGGCATGGTCCGAATCTGCGGAGTGCCTCTATATGATCTGCCGAACCATAACCTTTATTGCCGGCAAACCCATATTCAGGGTACAGTCTGTCATACTCGATCATTATCCTGTCCCTTGTGACCTTCGCCATAATACTTGCAGCTGCCACTGAAATACACTTTGCATCGCCCTTAATGACCGGGACCTGCGGCAGATGCACACCTGGTATCCTCACAGCGTCATTTACCGTCACCTCAGGCTGTGGGTCAAGTTTTGATATTGCAAGGCGCATCGCTTCATATGTTGCCTGCAGGATGTTGATCTCATCAATGCGTTCAGGCGTGACAAGTCCGACCGACCATGAAAGCGCTTCCTTCGCTATTTCGTCATAAAGCTCATCTCTCTTTTCAGCCGACAGCTTTTTGGAATCATTTAGATAAAGGATATCATGATCCCTGGGGAGGATCACAGCTCCGGCCGCAACTGGTCCCGCGAGTGGTCCTCTTCCCGCCTCATCTATTCCGCATATAAAACCGGTAGTTATATAATCCGTGACAGCTTTGTTCTCAAACAGGCGCATACCTGCCACTCTTTTTTCTTCATTTTTGACAGCTGTTATCTTCTTTCCCGCACGCGCACAGAGATCGCGGACTCCCTTTCTGTCATCTCCTGCATACTCCTCTATCAAAGAAGGCAGCAAAGACAGATCCTCTGACCTGTCCGCTGCCCTGAACTTTTCCCTGATCTCATTTATAGACTGCATCTGCGTGTCCCCCGTACACTGAATTTTCATTGTTATTCCAGCGATATCCTTCCGAGTTTTCCTGATCTGAAATCATCGAGGAGCACAGCTTCCGCCCTGTCTGTATCAGGCTCTCCGCCCTTTTTCAGAAGTCCCTTTCCGGCAGCCAGCAAGCCCATTATCTCAGACAGTTCCTCATTCCCTGGATGCTCTGAAAACCTGTTCTTCAGATCAATATCCATCGAATAACGTTTCTCTATCGCTCCGGAATAACTATTCATAAGATAATCCGTCAAAACATATGCTAGCTCAGTCCTGTCGAAAAGATCATCAGGCATAGACCCTATAAGCGCCAGCTTAATGCCGGCTTTCCTGTCCTCAAATTTTGGCCACAGAATTCCAGGAGTATCAAGCAGCAGCATATTGGAGCCGATCGATATCCACTGTTTTCCCTTTGTTACTCCCGGTTTATTTCCGACCTTTGCACTGCTCTTTCCTGCCATAGCATTGATCAGTGTTGATTTTCCGACATTTGGTATGCCAAGCACCATAGCCTTGACCGGTCTGTTTATTATTCCTCTTTTTCTGTCATGTTCGACTTTTTCCCTGCAGACTTCCCGTATTATGCCGTTCAGTTTATCTGTATCTTTTCTGTTCCTGAGGTCTATGGCAATAGCTTTATTATTCGCATTTTTATCATTAATGCCATCGAGGAACGACTTTGTCCTCACAGGATCTGCCAGATCAGACTTTCCGAATATAAGTACACGCCTCTTTCCGGAAATCAGCGTATCAATATCAGGATTCCGGCTGCTGAACGGGATCCTTGCATCCGCTATCTCGATAACAAGATCAACAAGTTTAAGCTGATCCTCTATCATTCTTCTTGCTTTGGTCATATGACCCGGATACCACTGATATTCCAACTTAAGCCTCCATTCAGCTGCCGATAAATGACATGCCTGAGTCTCCGCTAGGAAGGGAAAGCCATGCTTTTCCGATTATCATGCTATCTGTGACTGCACCTATGCCGGCACTTCTACTGTCCTCAGAATTATTCCTGTTGTCACCCAGGACAAAATATTCATTGTTCTCAAGCGTCATGGCATTCTCGGCAATGCCTGCGTCTCCCATCTTGTCGTACTCACTGCTGTCGCCGTCCGGTACACCATTCACAAGCAGTTCGCCGTCCACTATCTGTATGACATCACCGGGAACTCCTGCCACACGTTTTATATATGGATGAGCGCTTGTGTTCCCACCCGGATAAAAGGCTATCACATCACCTTTGTGTATGCCCACAAGTTTATATGTCATGCTGTCTATAAGGACATTCTGCCCATTGGTGAGAAGCGGCTCCATTGACTGTCCTATAACAGAGACCTTAAGGCCAAAATAGTGCACCACAAAAACCGCAAGCGCCGCTGTTATAATGGTCGTCGCTATCCAGAGCATTATCTCTCGGACAAGTCCCTGACTTATTGTTCTTTTCTTATCATTAAATGCCAGTCCCTGACTGCGTCTTCTCATTTTTACCTTTCATGCCTGAGCGTTTTTTGTGAAGGCTCACGCCATAAAATCCGCGTATGCGGTTTTCTGGCTGTGTTATTCAGGTTTGTGCTCAGGCACAAACCTGATGAGTGAAAGATTATGCATCAGCATAATCTTTCACTCTTGTACCAAAGCATTCATGCTTATAAAAAATGCCGCACTTTATATTGCGATAAAGTGCGGCAGCTTCAAATTCATCTCTTTCGTCGATGCTGGGTATTATTTACCAGGAGCGATCTGTTCCTTGACCTTAGCCTTCTTACCACTGAGGTTACGGAGATAGAAGAGTTTTGCTCTCCTGACTTTACCTTTTCTGATAACTTCGACTTTTTCAATATTGGGAGAATGCAGCGGCCATGTCTTCTCAACACCGATACCACTTGATGACTTACGAACTGTAAATGTGGTTCTTGCGCCTGCACCCTGAATCTTCAGAACAGTTCCGTCATATGTCTGAATTCTCTCGCGGTTACCTTCCTTGATCCTGTTATAGACACGGACTGTATCACCGGTCTCGAACTGGGGAACTTCCTTCTTCAGTTCTGCTGTCTCAATTTCTCTGATAATATCACTCATTTGTTCTCACCTTTCTTAATGGATATTCTTACTCCGTGATCTTACATCGCCATAATGGTCATCAGACCTGGCACATGCGCAGCTTTGTATTGAGCCGCCGGACAGCGGAATATCTCTTTTCCCTGACACAACGTTATTAAATTATCACAGACATCACTATTTTGCAAGAAAACTTTTGTAAAGATCTGGTCGTCGTTCCCTTGTCCGCTCTATAGACTGTTCAAGTCTCCATGCGTCTACCTTTGCATGATCTCCGCTCATGAGTATCTCGGGGACTCTTTTGTCATGCCAGACCTCAGGTCTTGAATACTGCGGATATTCCAGAAGTCCGTCCTGAAATGAGTCCGTTGACGCCGAGCTTTCATTTCCGAGGACTCCGGGAACAAATCTCGATATGGCATCAACAAGAATTATTGCAGGAAGTTCTCCTCCCGTCAGCACATAATCACCGATCGAAATATTGTCAGTAACGATCTCATCCAAAACTCTTTCGTCGATTCCCTCATAATGTCCACACAGAAGGATGAGATCATCCTCCTTTGAGAGGTCTTCGGCAATCTTCTGGTTGAAGACTCTGCCCTGTGGCGTCAGAAACACAACTCTTGATTTCTTCGGGAGTCTGTCCTGTATGGATTTCCAGCAGTCGTATACAGGCTGTGCCTGCATGAGCATTCCGGCTCCTCCGCCATATGTATAATCGTCTACGCGATTATTTTTTCTGAGCGTATAATCCCTGATATTTACAGCCTCACAGGCAATAAGCCCGTTATTCATAGCCCTCGCGAGAATACTGGTGTCGAGCGTATTCATCACCATATCGGGGAACAATGTCATAATATGAAAATTCATTTTGTCCATCATGCCTGAGCTATTTTTGCGAAGGCACACGCCAGAAAATCCGCGTATGCGGTTTTCTGGCTGTGATACCCAGGTTTGTGCCTGAGCACAAACCTGGTGGGTAAAGATTATGCATCAGAATAATCTTTACCCTTCCTACAGATCTTCGAGTCCGGGCATAAGATAGATTCTCATGTACCCTTCCTCCGGATTAATTTCTTTGATGCATTCAGGTATGGCTGGAAGCAATATTTCTTTTCCTTCCGGGGTTTCTGTCACATAGACTTTATTGGCACCAGTCTCCATGACATCCGTCACAGTTCCGATATCTCTGCCGTCTGTTTCGATGACTTTAAGTCCGATGATATCAGGAATAAAATACTGTCCCTCTTTTAGCTTTACCGCATCTTTTCTGTCTATCTCAATGTTTGTCCCGCGCAGCTTCTCCACATCTTCTATGCTGCCATACTCCGCAAAACCTACTATGACAAAACGTCCGGCGAACTTTACTGACGAAACAGTCAGCTTCTTCTCGTCTCTTCCACCTGTCAGATATACCGATTTAAGATCCTTAAAACGCTGCGGATCATCTGTTGTGGGAAGGACCTTTACCTCGCCGCCGAGCCCATGAGTTCCAGTTATAATCCCGACGCGGAATCTATCTACCATATCAGTTTCTTACCTCAGTCGATATCAACATCGACCCTTACATTTTCTCTTGTGGATGCAGCCTTTACGACAGAACGGATTGCTCTTGCGATCCTGCCCTGCCTGCCGATCACTTTCCCCATGTCTGACTGTGCCACATGAAGACTGATCTTGACGTTGCGTCCGTCTCTGGTCTCGGTCACTACTACTTCTTCCGGATGATCAACCAGAGCTTTTGCGATAACTTCAACTAATTCTTTCAACTATTAAGCCTCCTTATCGGTTTCCGGCACCCTGGAAGCATTACTTATTGATTCCGGCCTGTCTGAAGAGTTTCGCAATAACTGTTGTAGGCTGTGCTCCCTTAGCGAGCCATTCCTTGGCAAGAGCCTCATCGATCTTTACATCGTGCGGTTTAACATTGGGATTAAATGTACCGATCTGGGCAATGATATTGCCGTTTCTGGGATTCTTGGAATCCGCAACAACTATTCTGTACATAGGGACCTTTTTCTCACCGATTCTTGCAAGTCTGATCTTAACCATTTCTTTCCTCCATATAATATGTTTTGAATTATTGTTCTATATTGCAAACTGCCGGCAACTTTTGTGCAGGCAGGTACTGCCATTGTTAATACCTGAATCCTCCGGGTCCGCCGAATCCTCCGCGTCCACCTAGACCGCCCATACCTCCGAACGGATTTCCATGACGTTTCTTCCTGCCGCCCATACCGCCCATCTGTTTCATCATCTTCTGCATCTGCTCAAACTGTTTGATGAAACGATTTACATCCGCGATGCTGTTGCCCGACCCGTTTGCGATACGGAATTTTCTCTGAGGGGACATCAGTTTGGGATTGCGTCTCTCTTCAGGTGTCATCGAAAGGACTATTGCTTCTGTCTTCTTCAGTTGTGATTCATCTATCTTTCCTTCTATATCAGACGCTTTGACTCCGAGTCCGGGCATCATCCCGAGGATGCTGCC
>JAAZDA010000278.1 GCA_012512995.1 Clostridiales bacterium
ACCTTAAGGATCGCGGTGGCAGCATAATGAACGAGAAGCTTGGCGAGCGGAGAATCAAAGATGAAATTCCAAACTGGCTTGAGCAGATAAAATGTTTTGAAGAAAATGACCTTACAGACATTGCGGACAGGGCGAGATTTATCCTGTACAGGCATGTGATCGATTATGATTGTGAATTCAGCATGGATCCGGCGATGAAGCACTATTCTGGTGTACTTGAAACGTTCATGGGTGAACAGAAAGACAGAGTGTTGCATGTGGCGTCGCTCTCGTGGGTGCCGTCACGCGACAGAAGAAAATTCGAGAATTATATTCAATCTCCGGCTGCTTATGTGAAAAAGATATTGCGGTATGAGAAGACGGTTGTCCCGGTGAAACGTGCCGTGAAAAGCCTGACAGGCGCAGTAAGGTGGATGTGGGAGTCATAACCGAATTCTCGTTACTGTTCACAGGCACGCCCAGACGCTGAAGGATTGTCTTGACGTGCCAGATTTGCTTTCTTACCTGTGAATCTCGTTGTACCTCGGGCTTCACAGGTAAAACATTAATTCAAGCCATCCAGTAGAACATTTCAGGACATACTCAAACGAACACTTAAGTCTTGGAGCCTGTGAACAGTAACAAACGGTCAACTCATCAGCTACAAACCGTCGAACATATTAGACAAAAACACATGCTTGGTGTAGAATGTACTCGACAGAATGGCATAAGTCTTTGCAAATAACGCTCAGGCATGGTGGTGAATATGAATCACGAATTGTTAAAAACTGTAATTCAGGATCAACACGGAGTCATTGAACGCTCCGAGATAGTACCAAGAGAGTATAAATTTGAAAAGAACGCTAATTATATACTTGTTGGGCTCAGGCGTGCAGGAAAATCCACTATGCTCTATAAACTGGTTAAGGATCTGCTTGCAGATGGCGTGACATGGAATCAGATCATTTATATAAATTTTGAAGATGAAAGATTGTCGGAGTTCAGCATAAAAGATTTTGACGATATCTTATCTGTTCAAAGCGAGATCAGTGATGACAGAGGATACTATTTCTTTGATGAAATACAGAATATTGATGGATGGGAACGTTTTGCCAGGAGAATGGCAGATTCGAAGGAAAGAGTTTATATAACAGGCAGCAACGCTAAGATGCTGAGTAAGGATATGGAAGCAAAACTTGGCGGGAGATATATGACAAAACTCGTATATCCATATAACTTCAGAGAGTATCTCGAAGCAGACCATATAAAGTACGATAAACGAGAAGGACTGTCTACTCGCACCAAAGGGAAGATTGCAAAGGCATTGAACGAGTACATGCACTTCGGCGGATTCCCGGAATCAGTATCATATTCTGAGAAGAGAGAATACGTCGAGAATATCTATCAGAAGATCCTTCTGGGAGATATCATAACCAGAAATGATATCAGAAATCCTTATGCTCTGCGAATTCTGATCAAGAAAATAGCTGAAACGATATGCAATGATGTATCTTTTACCAAACTCCACAGCTCTCTTCTGGCAGTGGGAACATCTGTAAGTAAAGATGCGATTATCAGCTATGTTTCATATGCACGCGATGCATACTTGATATTCAGTATAAAAAATTATGTTTCCAAATTTGCGAAAAGAGAAAGCAATCCAAAATACTATTTCTGTGATAATGGTCTGCTTGGCTTGTTTTTATATAATAAAGAACCGGCTCTTCTGGAAAACGTTGTTGCTGTCAGTTTGCATAAGAAATATGAAGAAAATCTGTACTATCTCAAATCGACTAAGACTAAGACGGACATAGATTTTTATATACCTGAAGATTCCATGGCGGTGCAGGTCTCATATTCTATTGAAGGAGAAGCACGCGAGCGAGAGATCATGAATCTGGTGCGTCTGTCAAAACAAATGGATGCCATCACAAAATACATAATAATTACTTACGAAGAAGAAGACACAATAAAAACTGATGGAATAACCATTGATGTGATTCCGTTATTAAAATTCCTTGCTGATGAATAATTATGATATAAGGGTCAAAAGTACATTCTGCGTTTCTGCTTGCAGAAAAAGCAGAATGTATTTGGGACCCGTCCCACACTCGGAAGTAGCGATTTACGCAGTAAATCAGCGGATTCCGAGTGTGGGGAGAATTGCGAAATCA
>JAAZDA010000279.1 GCA_012512995.1 Clostridiales bacterium
CTTCAGCTTCTTCCTTGCCGACTGCTTCCTTGATGTTCTTCGCAGCTGCGTCAACAAGATCTTTAGCTTCCTTAAGTCCAAGACCGGTGCTCTCACGTACGACCTTGATGCCCTTAACTTTGTTAGGGCCGATCTCTGTAAGTTCTACGTTGAACTCTGTCTTCTCTTCAGCTGCTTCGCCAGCGCCAGCGCCTGCTGCTGCAACTACAACTCCTGCTGCTGCGGAAACACCGAACTCTTCCTCGCAAGCCTTTACAAGATCATTCAGTTCCATAACTGAAAGCTCTTTGATCGCATCAATAATTTCCTGTGTAGATAATTTAGCCATTTTAGACCTCCATATGATTCTAGTATAATTTCAATTTTGTCGATTGCTTCTATGGATCAGCTTATCAGCCGATCATTTCTGCGATCATGCTTCTGTTACAGGTGCTGTCTCTGCTGCGGCTTCTGCCGGTGCAGGTGCAGCTTCTGCTCCGGGTGCTTCAGCTGTTGCTTCTACAGGTGCGCCTTCCGCCTTCTTCTCTGCGATCTGCTTGATCACACGAGCGAAGTTGGTGACAGGTGCCTGCATGCTTCCGAGCATCTTGGAAAGAAGTGTCTCTCTTGAAGGGATCTTTGCAACCTCAGCTATACCAGCTGCGTCGTAGACCTTTCCTTCAACAATACCACCCTTGATCTCAAGCTTGTCATTGCCCTTGGCAAACTTTGCAATAACTCTTGCCGGTGCAGTCGCATCTTCTTTGGATATAGCCATTGCGCTGGGGCCTGCCAGAAACTGGTCAAGTCCTGCAAGGTCTGTTCCTTCGAATGCGATGTGCATCATGGTGTTCTTGTACACCTTGAAGCTTACGCCTTCGGCACGCAGAGCTTTGCGCAGTTCTGTATCCTGTACAACGGTAAGACCACGTGTGTCTACCAGTACGAGTGACTGTGCACCGTCGATGCGTTCTGCTATTTCCTTAACGACGGGCTGCTTCTCTTCTACTTTTGCCATGTTCTCCTCCTTATTTGATTTGCCGAAAGAGGTTTCAAAATAAAGAACGCCTCCTGCTAAAGGCAGGAGGCGATAATCTTCAAAATGATATCTTTCCTCGGCTGGCGTCCTTTCTGGACTTACGCCTTTCGGCACCTGCTGTCTTCGGCTTGCGTTTAATAATTTAGCACAGCCGGCGGTGCGAGTCAATAACTAATTTCAATTTGCGCGCATGATCAGTGGTCACTTGGTTACAGTTCACAGGCTCCAAGACTTAAGTGCTCGCTTGAGTATGTCCATCTCAGGCGCGCTCTCGCTTTGTTTTGCCGTAGCGGGCGCTAGTGCTCAATGCGAGATAAAGCTTTTCGCATAAACTTCGCAAAGCGCCGACGGCTGCAAAAAGCCTGAGCTGGACAATACTCAGCTCTCACACACTGTAAATGTGCCTGTGAACAGTTACGTCACTTGTTACTGTTCATTGAACTTCTTCACGAACTCTATGAACTTGTCGCCCTCGATCGGTTTGCTGAAATAGTAGCCCTGTATGTACTCGACGCCCCATTCTATTATCGCGTCTTTCTGCTCCTTAGTTTCAATTCCTTCAGCAACGATCCTGCTCCCGGTTGCATGGATCATGTTGATTGCGTTCGTCAGGACGTCTCTTGAGCGCTCACGGTTGTCACCGTCAAAACAAGGCCATATGAGAGACTTGTCGAGCTTTACTATGTCATACCTTATCTCTGCCATTTCCGAGAAATTCGAGTAGCCCGTGCCAAAATCATCCATGGCAAAAGAGCTGCCGGCTTCGCGGAGTCTGTTCATGTTGGTCCTCAGCGTACTGCCACATTCTATGCTGGCTGTCTCCGTGACTTCAAAGTCGATCTTTTCAGGTGAAAGGCCTTCTTCGCCCAGAATATTAAGCAATCTTGAGGAGAGATTCTTATCCGATGACTGGATCCCGGAAAGGTTTACCTCAATATAATCTATACCGAGAACATCGAGCTTGTTTTCCACGTAAAACCGGGCTGTCTTCCTGAGGACTTCATCACCCAGCTCAGAAATGTAACCCTTGCGCTCAGCAATAGATATGAACTCTTCAGGAGAAATGAACCCGAATCCGCCGCAGTCTTTTAATCGTACAAGCGCCTCGGCTGCCATGATCCTGCCGGTCTTCGTATTGTATATCGGCTGCATCATGACATTAAGTCCGTCATTCGCGACGGCTTTTGCCACCAGTTCTTCTACTCCGGCCGCACGTTTTTGAGCCTCAAGTGTCCCGGCTTCGGCTACAGTTATTTCGCTGTTGCTGTTTTCATTTTCTCGCAGCATATAGTCGAGTATCTTCGAGACAGTATCCATATCTTTTCCGATACTGGGGCAGCTTATCACATTCATGCGGCTTCTGACCCCGAGCTTTCTGTCTTCATATGCGACTGGTCTGTCTATTTTCTTCTTGATTTCTTCAAAACTGCCGTGCAGCATGGGTCTATCTGTTTCCCAGATTATGACCATGGTATCTGAATGTCTGCCAAATACCGAGCAGCCCGTGATCTCATGCAGCCTTTGAGCGACCGCTTTGTGATACGCCACACCGGCATCATATCCATAGCCTGACATAAGCCCGGCATAATCCATCAGGACTATTTCGACCACTTCGAACGACTTTCCACGGGCAAAACTCTCCTTCAGCATCTCGACAAGTGCATTCCTTGTGAACTCGCCTGTCTTCCTGTCATAACGTTCAAGCGGGTTCTCAAATGTAATGAAAATGTACAACATCATCATGGCTATTCCGACAGATGACAGGAGCATTTCAGGAAAATAGTATTGAACAAGCAATGATCCGACCCAGATAAATGTTCCGATGTGAATAGCAGAGCGCATTTCCCTGTTGAATGCCTTGTGCTTCACTTCCGCGAGGATATTTACAAAAATCAGATATATGACTGCTTCTGCAAAGAACACCTGGACGGCCTGTCCGTATGAATAATTGGCATTCTCGCTTCTGTAATACTCAATCCTGCCGAATAAAATGAAAAGTATGGAAATGACATAAGGTATTGAAAAGATGCAGACAGCTCTCCTGCCAAGTCTCACCTGATTTCTTGCGACAAGTATCGTATATATCGCGAAAATAAATACCAGCGTGCTGAGGCTTCCGAGAAAACCATCGTGGCAGAACCTGTTGACAGTCTCACTGATGTTATCAGGATTTGCAATTGTGAAATTTGTAAGGAAATCAAATGCCAGATTCACAATTGCAAGGATGAACATGACCGTGAAGCACTTCTGCGAAAGAAGTGGCAGTCTCGGCGTCTTTACGTAGTAGAAAATCAGAAAATTCAGGAAAAGCAGTGCAATTATCTGGGCTGTGAGATCCATAATATTTCCCCGCGAAAATGTGTTATCACTGTGCCAGTGCCGAGGCTATCGTTCCGTCGTCGCTGATGTTCACACCCGGCGACCAGCTTCTGAGCTCGTTTATTACCCTTTGCTTCTCGCTGCCTGTCAGGACTTTCTCCGTGCTGTTACTCTGAAGCATCGGCACGAACCTGAGCTGTGTCATTTGTTTTGACGAAGGCTGAAACGTCACCTGAAGGATGCCCGAATCCATCGTGAACGACGAGAACAGGTAATTGCCAAGGCTGTAAATGACCGGCATATCGCCGACATACGTCATTCCCTGCAAAACATGTGGGTGCGCACCAACTATAAGATCAGCGCCTGCCTGTTGCATATCCGTAAGTCTGCTCGTCTGAAGCCAGTCGGCTTCATGTGTTTTCTCTGTGCCCCAGTGCATCAGGACAATGACAAAATCCGACTGCGATTTGGCAGCGCTTATGACCTGGAGAAGTCCTGATTGGTCAAAACTTCTGAAAACGCCGGGCGTCGTGTCTGTTGCGGCTTTTGTCTCCGGGTTGTCATATCTCTCTATCTGTGATGAATTTATGAGGGCAATTCTCATGCCATCGACATAGAAGTAAGCGGGAGCTGAGGCCTCATTGAGATTTCTGCCGGCTCCTACATGTATCATGCCGATTCCGTCCAGTGTCTCCACTGTGTCTGTAAGTGCATCCGGGCCGTAATCATATGCGTGATTATTGGCGAGTTCAACCATGTCCACGCCCATTGTCTGAAGCCATGAAACGTGAGCGGGATCAGATCTGAATGTGTACTTTTTGCCGGCTGTCGGTGTTCCACGTTTGCTATAAGGGAATTCATTGTTTACACAGAAAACATCAGCGCTCCTCATGAGATCGAGTGATGCGCTGTCAAAAGCAGATTCTATATTGCCGCCCTTCTGATTTATCGACGCGGCAATTGCATAACTGTTATCAAAAAGAATATCACCTGCAAAAGAAAAAGTGACGCTGTCATCCGCGGCCGTATCCGTAATCACATACTGACCGTCACAACTCACTATGTTGGAAGATGCTGTAGGCGTGGCATTTGTGAGATCGATCCCCGCACCTGCGGCGTCACCTGCACCGGTCTCAGTGCCAGTTACTGCTTCGACAATCTGCTTCGGGATCATCTCCTCCGCGACCGCCTGGAATGTATTTACACCGCTCGCTCTTGCAGCGCTGCTCTGGTTCCATGCATTTATGAACAGGAAAACAAAGCCCACCGTAAGGAATGAGATCAATGTGATCAGAAACGCATTCGCCGCATGGGACTTCTCCCTGCGGCGTTCTGAGTAATAATGCCGCACATAGAAATTATCGGCATGCATTCTGCCGCCTGCACTTGCTCTTGACATATTTGGCAGTTCACAGGTGCTCTCGTCGCCGTCATAGTAGTAATTATTCGATTGTCTGCTGTTTGCGAATTTCATAAAACCATATTAGCACTGTTGACCGAAACGGACAATACGGCATATTGCCATTCACAGTGTGTGAGCGATGAGGATGTCCGGCTCAGGCATTTTGGAGCCGTCGGCGCTTTGCGAAGTAACGCGAATATCCTTACAATTCGCGTTGAGCAATAGCGTCCGTTACGGCGTAAACATAGCGCAAGCGCGCCTGAGACGGACAACTCAAGCGAGCACGTCAGTCTGGGCATTATAAAAGCCGTGTGGACATTACATCCACACGGCTCCGTAATAATTACTGTGATTCCAAGATCAATACTTGTTAGCAACAAGCTTGAGTCCGGGTCCCATCGTCGTAGCGATGGAAATACTCTTGAGATACTGACCCTTTACTGTTGAAGGCTTTGCCTTCTCAATAGCTGACATCAGAGCATTGTAGTTGTCAACGAGCTGCTCAGGTGCAAATGAAGCTTTCCCGATCGGCACGTGTACGATGTTAGCCTTGTCAAGTCTGTATTCGATCTTGCCGGCTTTGATCTCATTGATTGCCTTTGTGACATCCATTGTAACTGTTCCAGACTTCGGGTTAGGCATTAATCCCTTGGGACCGAGAACTTTGCCGAGACGTCCTACAACGCCCATCATATCAGGAGTTCAACAACAACGTCGAAGTCGCACCATCCTTCATTCTGGATCTTGGGGATGAGCTCGTCTCCGCCAACAAAATCAGCTCCTGCTGCCTGTGCTTCATCAACCTTTGTCCCCTTTGCAAAAACAAGGACTCTTACAGTTTTGCCTGTGCCGTGAGGAAGAACAACTGCTCCACGGATGGCCTGATCTGCATGACGGCTGTCACATGATGTACGGATATTGAGTTCTACTGTCTCGTCAAATTTAGCGGTAGCTGTCTGCTTGATGATAGGAGCTGCCTCTTCGATCTCGTATAACTTGGAGCGGTCCACAAGTTTTGCCGCTTCCTGATATTTCTTTCCACGTTTCATTATTCATTCCTCCATTGTGGTCATTGGCTTATAAAAGCCTCCCACGCCAAGGTCGACATCAGTCGACGACTTCGATACCCATGCTTCTTGCTGTGCCGGCGATCATGCTCATAGCAGCTTCGACTGATGCTGCACTAAGATCTGGCATCTTTGTCTCTGCGATTTCCTTAACCTGAGCCTTGGTCACTTTGGCAACCTTCTCCTTGTTGGGAGTTCCGGATGCCTTCTGGATATTTGCAGCCTTCTTAAGAAGAACAGCTGCCGGCGGAGTCTTTGTAATGAAACTGAAGCTTCTGTCCGCATATACTGTGATGATAACGGGGATAACTGTATCGCCCATATCAGCAGTTTTGGCATTGAACTGTTTGGTGAATTCAACGATGTTGACACCGTGCTGTCCAAGCGCTGGTCCTACCGGCGGTGCTGGTGTTGCTTTGCCGGCTGCGATCTGTAATTTGATGTAACCTGTTACTTTCTTAGCCATGATTTCCTCCATCTGTAGTTCATAGTGGTCATCGCAGAAAGGATTCTGCTCCCACTCTAATGTGGTTCAACGCGGCGCAAAGCCGCTCCCACGTTTCCAGGCAGTAACTGCCCGTATATCAAAAGGTATACTACACTAAATTGCACCTTCTAATACCAGTAAATCAGTTGGTCCTTCTGACTTCGGCAAAACTTATCTCGACCGGAGTCTCTCTGCCGAACAGTTCCACGTTTATCGTAGCAGTCTGTTTGGTGAGATCTATCTTCTGAACAACGCCCAGAGTATCTTTCCAGACACCTGCGACAACGGTGACTGTCTCTCCGACTTCGAAATCCACCGTGACATTCTGAGTTCTGATACCAAGCGGTTTCATCTCAGATTCTGACAGCGGTACCGGTTTGCTCCCCGGTCCGACAAAACCCGTGACACCCCTTGTGTTTCTCACGACGTACCATGTATCGTCATTCATTACCATCTTGACCAGGACATAGCCCGGGAACATCTTCTTCGGAACCGCTTTCTTTACGCCGTTCTTGACTTCTATAACATCCTGCATGGGGATCTTAACTTCGAAGATCTGTTCTTCAAGATGACGGTTCTGGATCGTTGTTATGAGGTTCGCCATGACCTTATTCTCATATCCCGAATAAGTATGGGCTACATACCACTTGGGCTCTGTAGTCACAGCGCTCTCGTCAAGCTGCTGTTCCGTCTTGGTGTCCTGTATCGGAGCAGCACCTTCGTCACCCTGTGTAAGGACCCGCTCTGCTTCCGCCTTTTCTATATCAGCGGCCTTCTTCGTAAAATCAGGGCGCTTGATCTCTCTGACTTCCGGAAGGACGCCTGCTTTTATATGTATTCCGCTTTTCACAGATGTTTTCTTTTCTGCCATTGAACTGCTTCTCCTCTATAAGAATCCTTCAACTTAGCTCAGCTTGATGCCCATGAGAAAATCGATCAGTTCCTGTGCGCCGTAATCGATCAGCACAATAAGCAGACCAACAACAATACTGACAACCAGAACAGCTGCGAGCTGCTTGAGCATTGTCTCTTTTGTCGGCCATATTATCTTGTTGAACTGGGCTTTTACACCCTTGAAGAAATCCCTGAATTTGGAGCTTCCGGCCTTAACATCAACTTTAGCCATGTTTTCCTTTCATGACGGAACAGATTATTCTCCGTCGACAAAAAACAGATCACTTCGTTTCTTTATGAAGCGTGTGCTTTTTGCAGAATCTGCAGTATTTCATGGTTTCCATACGCTCAGGATGATTCTTCTTATCCTTAGTCATGTCATAGTTGCGGCGCTTGCACTCAGTGCAGGCA
>JAAZDA010000280.1 GCA_012512995.1 Clostridiales bacterium
ATGCCGCACATTCTCCTGAGATTCATGGCTATAAAAGATGACAGTAAGTTAAAACTCTCGAGAAGAGTCGCATCTGTCTGGGTCGTCATTTCAATGGCTGTCGCAGTAATAATCGGTATTGTCGGTCTTGGAATGAGCAAGGCAGGAGCAATCGGCGTACTCGAAGGATCACAGTCAGAGACAGTCATAGTAAGAATAGCAAATCTGCTTTCAACATATGGAATTTTCCCTGCGCTTGTAGCTGGCGTAGTCCTTTCCGGAATACTTGCTTCAACGATGTCTACATCTGATTCACAGCTACTGGCAGCATCATCATCGGTCTCAAATGACATACTTATTGAATTCTTCCATGCGAAGATCGATCAGAAGAAGATCCTCGTTATTTCAAGAATCAGCCTCATTGCCATTGCGGTAGTAGGAGTTTTTCTTGCATGGGACAGCAACAGCTCGGTATTCCAGATAGTATCCTTCGCCTGGGCGGGCTTCGGTGCATCATTCGGACCTGTCGTCCTGTTGGCACTTTTCTGGAAGCGTTCTAATATGTACGGCGCGATCGCCGGCATGCTCTCCGGCGGAGTCATGATCTTTGTATGGAAGTTTCTGGTCCGTCCTATCGGCGGAGTGTTGAACATATATGAGCTCCTGCCTGCTTTCCTGATTGCTCTGGCGGTCAATGTCATCGTTTCACTTGTGACTCCGGCTCCAGGGAAGAAGATAACTGAGGACTTCGAAGCTGTAAGCCGGATGTAAATGAATGACTTGTTATCACAGGCCCGCGACTTCATCCGGAACCTGCATTTTCCGGCCAAATGGATGAAGATTTCCTGAGTAGAAGTTTGCGGCTTCATCCGAAACCTGTTAAACAAGCCAGGATGGATGAAATCCAACCGGAAAAGCAGACTGCAGAGCGTGAAGTATCCAGGATCAGGACACTGATGTATCACATCGTCACGATTGTACTAAAATAAATACAATTTAATCCAAACCGAAACAAAAAACCACTTGCAAGCGCGAGTTTGCTTGTGTATACTAGTTTTCGCTGTGACATGATAGCTGTGAAGCGAGAGGTTGCTGTCACCCGCAGGATGACAGGTTATTCCGTGGAGCGAATGTCTGGAGTGAACCGGAAACATCCGGTTCCGCCTCAATAATCTGACGGCAAGTCACTGTACCAAAAGGTCTGCAATTGCAGAAACGACGTGTGGTGTCTTATGACACGCACGGGAGAGTGTACAGTCACTGCTTGTCGTGCTTGCTTAAAAAGTGCGAAAAGGAGGGACTTTTTTTATGGCAAATCAGGTAATGAGAATCACACTGAAGGCGTATGACCATGAACTGGTAGACGCGTCTTCCAGGAAGATCATCGAGACTGTCAGGAAGAACGGCTCTGAGGTCAGCGGACCTGTTCCGCTCCCTACAAAGAAGGAAGTAGTAACGATCCTTCGTGCTGTTCATATGTACAAGGACAGCCGTGAGCAGTTCGAGCAGAGAACACACAAGAGACTCATCGATGTTATCAATCCTACACCGAAGACAGTCGAAGCTCTGCAGAGACTGGAAATGCCGGCCGGCGTCTACATCGACATTAAGATGAAGACTAAAGCCTGAGCAGTAACAAAACCTCTACTAGTATGACATCCCTCCCCTGCGGAGAGGAAAAGCGAGAAGCACGGTGAAATGAGAGCAGTCAGACAGCAGACTGCATGATAAAACCGGGAGCAAAGCTCTGAGAGCTGCGAGCCGATGTCCGCTGTAGAAATTCGTCCCGTACAATAATCGGGACAGAAAGAGGCAGAAGAATGAAGAAAGCTATACTTGCAACAAAGATCGGTATGACGCAGATCTTCAAGGAAGACGGCGAACTTATTCCCGTAACTGTACTTGAGGCAGGCCCCTGCGTTGTAACACAGGTCAAAACAAACGAGAACGACGGCTACGAATCAGTCCAGGTCGGTTTTGCCGATAAGAAGGACAGAATCACAGTAGTCGATAAGAACGGTAAAAAGGAAGTCATCCACGAGCATGGAGTCGTAAAGGCTCAGCAGGGCACTTTCAAAAAGGCCGGCACGGACTCCAAGAAGTACCTTCGCGAGTT
Organism: Clostridiales bacterium; assembly: GCA_012512995.1. Lineage (GTDB taxonomy): Bacteria > Bacillota > Clostridia > Lachnospirales > Lachnospiraceae > CAG-791. Next base: position 2,096 of record JAAZDA010000280.1, read on the forward strand.
CCGCTTTGAGAATTCAGCCGAGTACAAACCCGGACAGGAAATCAAAGCTGACATCTTTGCAGAAGGCGACAAGATCGACGCTACCGCAATCAGCAAAGGAAAAGGATTCCTTTCTGCAATACAGAAAGGTCAGCACCGCGGACCTATGGGTCACGGTTCCAAATTCCATCGCCATCAGGGTTCAAACAACTCATCCTCAACACCCAGCCGTGTATTCAAAGGCAAGTGCATGCCCGGACATGTAGGTACCGAGCAGGTGACAGTGTGCAATCTTGAGATCGTGCGCGTTGATGCAGACAAGAACCTTATTCTTGTAAGGGGAGCAATTCCCGGACCTAAGAAGGGTCTTGTCACGATCAAAGAAACCACTAAGGTAGAAGTCTGATAGCTCGAACAGGATGAAAGGAGGACCATTCAGATGGCAAACGTATCTGTTTATAATATGGAAGGCAAAGAAGTCGGAAAGATCGACTTGAACGATGCGGTCTTCGGTGTCACTGTAAACGAGCATCTCGTTCACATGGCAGTTGTTCAGTTTCTTGATGACAGACGCCAGGGCACACAGAAAGCAAAGACACGTTCAGAAGTTTCAGGCGGCGGCAGGAAGCCGTGGCGCCAGAAGGGCACTGGACACGCAAGACAGGGATCAACAAGATCACCCCAGTGGACAGGCGGCGGCACAGTATTCGCACCTACTCCGCGTGATTATTCATTCAAGATGAATAAGAAAGAGAAGAGAGCGGCGCTTCAGTCCGCACTCACAGACAGCGTAAATGAGAACAAGCTGATCGTACTTGATGATCTCAAGCTCGATGATATCAAAACAAAGGATTTTGCAAAGGTTCTTGAGAACCTCAAGATTTCCGGAAAAGCTCTGTTTGTTCTCGGGGATAACGACAAGAACGTAGTTTGTTCAGCACGCAACATCCCTGCAGTAAAGACTGCTCAGACAAGTGAGCTTAACGTATATGACGTAGTTAACGCTAAGACACTGGTCATCACAAAAGATGCAGTCGTTAAGATCGAGGAGGTGTACGCATAATGGCAGCACTCGAATATTACGACATTATCCTTAAACCAGTAGTAACAGAGAAGAGCATGTCCCTCATCGGAGAGAAGAAGTACACATTTTATGTAAATCCCGATGCTGATAAGCTTCAGATAAAGAATGCAGTTGAGAAAATGTTCGAAAACGCAAAGGTAGTCAGCGTGAACACAATGAACTGCAGAGCTAAGAAGAAGAGAAGAGGAACGACGATAGGATATACAGCCAAGAGAAAAAAGGCAATCGTCACTCTGTCTGCGGATAGCAAAGATATAGAGCTGTTTGCTGGACTATGATCCGGCAATAAGCGGATCAGGCTGCTGCCTTACAACTAAACGTGCACACGGAAATCCCTCCGTCGGCAGCAGTTAATAATCAGCACGTGATAAAGAAAAGGAGAAATACAATGGGAATCAAGAAGTATACTGCATATACGCCTTCCAGACGTAATATGACAGGCTCCGACTTCGCTGAGATCACAAAGACCACTCCTGAGAAATCACTGGTCTCATCTCTCAAGAAGAATGCCGGACGTAACAATCAGGGCAAGATCACCGTCAGACATCAGGGCGGCGGCAACAGACAGAAGCTCAGACAGGTAGACTTCAGAAGACTTAAAGATGGAGTTTCAGCTACAGTAATAGGAATCGAATATGATCCTAACCG
>JAAZDA010000281.1 GCA_012512995.1 Clostridiales bacterium
ATTATCATTTTTTTAACAATTTAAGGAGGGTGCCAAACAATATCAGCACCCTCCATAAAGATACTATTAATTAACTATTATTACCAGCGTATATCGCCATATCCCTTGTAAGCAGATTTGACGGTAAAATCACCGGCAGCAGGAGTACCTGCGAAAGGAGTTTCTGTAAGAACAGCGCCGCCATTTGCTGTGGCAGTCGCCTCATCTATTCTGCTCCACCAACTGAAGCCTTCAGTAATATCGAAATCATAGTAGAGATTGCCTTTGAAGACAGGATCTCTTCCTGCAGTATTGGTGCTGACAATCTTCGGATAGCCATTTGCATTTGAAGGTGCCTCTACTGCTCTGTGCATTGTTGCAAAGATGTTCTTTTCTACAATAAATGCTTCAGCAGGGAGTGAGGTAGAACGGACATGAAAAATACCGTTGTTATCCTTGCTGTCAACTGAACATAGATTGTAGAATGTATTGTTGGCAATATTAATTGCATCACAAACTACAGCTGCATCAATACGGATAAATGTACGTGCGCTCTTTGCAAATGTGTTGTCACAGATGCTGATGTTATTGTATGTACCACCTCTCATATCAATATAATCGGCAGAATTCGAACAGTTGTTAACCCTGATACCCTTGAAGACAAGATTTTTGATATTGGATGCATATTTTTTCGAATTGTCGTACAGAGCCTTCGAATAATCATGGATATAACTGTCGAATATAGCAACAGTATCTGCAGTCGTGACAGCTCCTTCAACCAATACGGCACCGGCGGCATTGGTTCCATCAAGATCAAGGTTCCTGATCACGATACATCCGTCTATGTTGCCGGAAATATTGAAGTTACCCCTTACAGGAGTATATGCTCCTTCTACTGTTTCTCCTGACAAATGGAGAGGAGCAGTAAGGGTGAGTGTGCCGAGTTCGTAAGGTTCAGAACTATATGCAAGTGTAATATCCTGTTTTCCTGCGGCAATTGCATTGATCAGGTCTTCTGCGCTTGATGCCACGAATGAACCGCTGCCACCACCGCTTGAGAGGATAGTCAATGAGACTTTTCCCGCTGAAGACTGAGTGTTGTAGATATCATCATCTCCCGGATTTGCATAAACTGAAATCATATAGCCGCCTGCATCGAGGAATTTGACAACATCGGAACCGATGACGTAACTTGTTTCTCCATCGGCGATCTGATATGTCTTACCGTTGAAAACGAGCGAGTAACTTGCTGCGTTTTTGACTGCAGGCCAGGAGATAGTGATGTCCGAAGAGGCTCCGGCTGTAACACTCTCAGGATCCGCAGTCGGTTCTGGAGTATTGAGAGCTGTGTTTACCTGTTCGGTGTCAAATGCCCATGCAAGACCGGCAAGGCCGATATTGCCTGAAGCATAGACATAAACCATTGTTTCTTCAGTAATGTCATTGATGATGATCTTTTGGGAAGTGGTCATATCGACGTTCATTGCTGCGCCGCCCTTGACACTGTTTACTGTTCCGGCTTCATTGCCTACGCTGACAATAACGTGATTGCCTCTTACATAATGCCCGTCTTCACCGACAACGTCTGTTGGAATAAGATAAACAGATCCCGGTTTGTTAACCTTGAATGCAAGATATCCGTCTGAAGGAATACCTTTCTTGCTAACAGAAGTTGCGTTGTTGAAGACCATCACGCCATTATCTACCTTCATTGTTTTATCAGCAACACTCATCAGGAGGCCATTTCTAACCTTTGACTTGGTGATGTCTCCGACGAAATATTTGGCATTGGAGAAATCCCATGCCTTTGCTGTCTCAGTAAGCGGCAGGGTAAGATCTTCAGGCTCCTCGACATATGGGGTAAACCATATAGGTGCACCTGCCTGCGCAACTGAAACATCAGGGTTGGTAAGATTGAACATTCCGCCCTTTGCATTGTAG
>JAAZDA010000282.1 GCA_012512995.1 Clostridiales bacterium
CGGAATCACATTCCATCCGCGCATGCTGTTACTGGTGTATCCGGTCCTGTGCCTGATGCTTTTTAACATCGGGGTAGGACTTGTTTTGTCTGCCATGTTCGTGTTCTTCAGGGATGTCAGGTATCTTTACGATGTATTCCTGACGCTGATCACTTACCTGTCAGCAGTCTTCTATTCAGTAGATAAATTCTCATTCAAGAGAATGTTCCTGTGCAATCCGGTCTACGTCTACATAAAGTATTTCCGTACCATAGTGATCGACGGAAAGATACCGTCGCTTTCATATCACTTACTGTGCGCGTTCTATGCAGTGATATTTATAATAATCGGCGCAATTGTTTACAAGAAGCATAACCACTCGTTCCTTTACTACCTATAGAGGTCATTATGTCAGTTATTGATTGCAATAAAGTCAGTATCCGTTACATCACAGGCGACTTCAAGGCCATAGGTCTCAAAGAATATGTGATACGAAAGCTGACCCACAAATATCATGTAACAGAATTCTGGGCTGACAAGGATGTCACCTTCAAACTTGAGAAGGGAGACATGCTTGGAATAATCGGCGCCAACGGAGCCGGCAAGAGCACACTGCTCAAAGCTGTTACAGGGATAATGATACCGACATACGGTTCGCTCACGACGCATGGGACCATCGCAGCTCTGCTTGAGCTCGGGAGTGGTTTCGACGATGATATGACGGTAAAGGAGAATGCGTATCTCCGCGGAGCGCTTCTTGGATATACACATGAATTCATGGACGAGAAGTATAATGAAATAATAGAATTTGCGGAACTGCAGGACTTTCAGGAGTATCAGTTCAAGCAGCTTTCGAGCGGCATGAAGAGCAGGCTCGCTTTTTCAATTGCCTGCCTGGTAAACCCGGATATCATCATTCTTGATGAAGTGCTCAGTGTCGGTGACGGCGCTTTCAGAAAGAAGAGCGGCGACAAGATGAAGGAGATCCTGGACAGCGGTGTGACCGGTATTCTTGTCAGTCATACGATCGACCAGATAAGAGAGCTCTGCAACAAGGTGCTGTGGCTTGATCACGGCAAACAGATCGCGTTCACAGATGAAGTCGAGCTCTACTGCGATGCCTACGAAGAATTTCTCATGACAAAGAAACTTCCGAAAATGCGTCAGGACATTGAGAACCTCGCTGAGGGTCATCTGGTCCGTGTTCAGGCAGAAGAGGAAGAGAGAGCAAAGGCGAGAGCAAAAGGAAAAATCTGAGGCCCGGGAGGCAATAAGTGATAAGGAATGAACTGGAAAGTCCGAGTGATCCATGGCTTCAGGAGGATCTTGAAAAGCTTGCGATGAGCGATCTGCCACTTGATGAACTGCGCGATTGCACGATACTTGTGACAGGTGCAACAGGACTTGTCGGGTCGCAGACAGTGCGGGCGCTCGCCTGTATAAACCGTCTGCGCAAAACAAATATTCAGATCCTGGCTATGATAAGAAACACAAAGAAAGCCTCCGCAATATTCGGAGATCTCTTAAGGCGCGGTGATATATATCCCGTAGTGGCCGATCTTAATGAACATTTCGAAATCTCATCTGATATAGATTATGTCATTCACTGCGCTGCCGTGACGACATCCAAAACAATGATATCCCGTCCGGTCGAGACTATAGAGACCGCCATAGAGGGAACCATAAATCTTATGGAGACAGTGAGGCATAAGAATCTGAGGGCGTTTCTTTATATTTCTTCTATGGAAGTTTACGGACAGTGGGATGGCAGCAGGGATGTCACGGAAGACGTCATGGGCTATGTCGATCCTCTCGTTATCCGCAGTAATTATCCGATGTGCAAGCGTATGTGTGAGAACCTTTGCATAGCGTACAGCGCAGAATACGGCGTAAACGTGCGCATCGCGCGCCTCGCCCAGACATTCGGCGCAGGTGTTTTGCCCGGAGAGAACCGCGTGTTTGCGCAGTTCGCGAGAGCTGCAATGAGCGGGACAGATATTGTTCTTCATACCAGAGGACTTTCCGAGGGCAATTATTGTTATACAGCTGACACTGTAAGGGGACTGCTGATGATACTTGCAAAGGGCAGCAATGGCGAAGCATATAACATCTGCAACGAGGATACGCACACCACGATCGGTGGCATGGCGGAGTTCGTTGCTGATAATATAGCGGGTGGCAAGATCAGCGTTACATATGACATACCGGAATCAAATGCCTACGGATATGCCGCTGATACGAAGATGAAGCTGTCGTCGTCAAAACTTCGAGAGCTCGGCTGGAAACCGCATTACTCGCTTGAGGATTGTTACCGCAGGATGATGGGGACGATGTCGACATTTGCGACATAACTCTTATGTAATTGAGATGTTATTGTTTTCCATATTTGGATAGAAATGTACAACTTTTGAGGTATAGGTCGTGTATCATTGTAGTTATGAAAGCAATGATCCACGGCCTTTTTGCCGGGTCAACAGGAAGCTTGTATAGATAAGGAGGATTTAAGAATGAAGTTTACAGAAGGTTACTGGCTGAGGTCACAGAGATTTCAGGCATCATATGCTACGCAGGCATTCAAGGTAGAGCGCATTCCGAACGGCATGAGGATAATAGCGCCTGAAAGGCCGATAATGTCAAGAGCGGATGCACTTGATCTCACAGTGCTCTATGTCGATTTTGTTTCGGCAGGTCACAATGATATTGCCGTTACAGCGACACATTATCAGGCTTATGATTCAGGCGAGCCGAGATTCGAGCTCACAGAGCATCCCGATCAGGTGGAGATAGAAGAGGGCGAGAAGGAAATCGTCATGAAGGCCGGAGATATTACGGTCAGAGTAAACAGAGATAAGTGGGAATACCAGTTCGAGGCTGACGGAAAAGTCCTGACTACAAGTGGTTTCAGAAATCTTGGTTATATGCGCCGCGATAAATTGCCGTCATCTCTCGGACCGAATGAGGATTATCTGTCAGCAGATTATACGCCATATATGGTGAACGAGCTTTCACTGAAGCCCGGGGAAACTGTATACGGACTCGGAGAGCGCTTCACCGCATTCGTCAAGAACGGCCAGGTCGTAGATATGTGGAACGAGGATGGCGGTACTGCTTCGAACATAGGCTACAAGAATATTCCGTTCTATATGACATCAGAGA
>JAAZDA010000283.1 GCA_012512995.1 Clostridiales bacterium
CTTCACTACCAGGTCAAGGAGTATCTCCTCAAGCCTGTAGATTCTGAAGAACTGAACGCAGTACTCGTCAGAATACAGAGTGAATTTGCCGTGGAGCAGCAAAAACTCGAGAGTATTTTCTCTGTCTCACTGAGTCAGAAATCTCCGGAACAGATCACTGAAATTCTAAAGGATTATATCGTTCACAATTTCAACAAAGATGTAAATCTTAATCTCATTGCCATGAACCTGAATTACAGTCCCAGTTACCTGACCAGAATGTTCTGTCAGAAGTACGATCAGACTCCGTCTAAATTTCTGATATCGCTCCGTATACAAAAAGCAAAACAGCTCCTCGACCAGCGGTATGAGCTTAACATACGCCAGATCGGAGAAGCTGTTGGTTACCCTGAACAGGGTTATTTTTCAAGAATATTTAAGAAAGCTACCGGTCTTAGTCCGCTTGAATACCGCGATCGAAAAGAGACCTGATCACAGTATGTTTCCGTCAACAAAGACCTTGTATTCCTGGTGCTCATTCATACCCCGGAATGAGCCCTCCCTCTTGCCTGTCGTGAGTCTCCCTGACTTATCATCCCAGTGAAGATCAGTCAGAGCAAACTCTCCATTTTCATACCTGTAGCTGTTGCCCTCATCCTCATACAGGACAAAATTTCCGTCACAGCCTGAGTATACATGGATTTCCAGCGTATCTTCTGCCTTATCATCAGCGTACTGCATATTATTCTTCATTGGTATTATGGATCCGTCTCTCACATATACAGGAATACTGTCCAGCGGGCACTCTGCCTTGATCCACTGGCCTCCGTCAAATCTTACACCTGTTCTGAAATCTGTCCATCCGCAGCCGGTGGGAAGGTATACTTCACGTGTTTTGTCAGCTCCCACAAGTTCCTTGCTGAGTACACCGGTGCTGTCATTATCAGTTTCTGACGGCTCATAATACATGGGTCTTGTGACAGGGCACACGAGAAACGCTTTTCCAAACATGAATTCATCCGAAATGTGTGCTGCGATCCTGTCATGTCCGAAATCAAAGAGCATACTGCGCATCATTGTCTCGTTTTTCTGTGCGACACCTCCGGCCAGAGAATAAATATATGGCATGATCTCATATCTGAGTCTTATAGTCTTTGCTATCGCATCATAGAACGGCTCGCCCTCTTTTCCGAAGTTCCATATCTCGCGCGGTGTATCAGTTCCGTGTGAGCGGAACACCGGCAGGAAGCAGCCCATTTCGAGGGACCTTACATAAAACTCCCTGTAAGCGTAATCCCTGACGCCGTTCTCAAAGCCTCCGTTCCAGAACCATTTTGGCGTAGGATCCGAACTGCATCCACAGCCTCGTTTTTCCCAGTTGTCCTTAACAGCAAAGAATCCGCCGATATCAAGCGTCCAGTATGGATACCCCGAAAGGCCCATGCTCAATCCTTCTGTTATCTGCTGTCGCATTGTCTCCCATGTCGCGGAAATATCCCCTGACCACAGCAGCGCAGCATACTTCTGGCCTGAAGCATAGCCTGATCGCGTCAGGTTTAGAACGCGGATCTCTTCAGTTGTTTTGCGCTGGTTCTCGTATATGCCCTTTGCGTGTTCAAGTGCATAGAGGTTGGCTTTTTCCTGTGGTAGATACTTCTTGTGCTCATCTCCGACAAGCGAGTACCTCTCCCACGGTTCTCTTTTCACTTCGCCGCCCCAGTCTGGTCCTGAGAAAGGTTCAGTGGAATCGCACCACCATGCCTCAAAGCCATTGTCGAACAGCCCTTTTCTTGCCTGATTCCAATAAATCTCTCTTGCCTTCTCATCAAAAGCATCATATGTGGAAAGATCATTCAGGATCTTGCCCGCATCGCTGAGTTCCCTGTAATCATCTGTTGTTGAATTCATATTCGGCCATACAGAGACCATCGCATGAGCATGCATGCTGTGGATCTCATCCATCTTATCTTTGATATTGCCGTATCTTTCAGGGTCAAGTTTCTTCTCTCCCCAATTGCCCGGTCTCCATGAATTCCAATCCTGTACGACCCCGTCTATAGGGATCCCAAGCTTCCTGTAATGTCTCACGACTTCGGCAAGTTCATCAGCGGAATAGTATTGTTCTTTGGACTGGATATAGCCAAACGCCCACTTGGGCAGCATCGCAGCTCTCCCGGTAAGAGTCCTGAATCCATTTATAACAGCATCAGGGCTTCCTCCTGAAATGAAATAATAATCGAGCCTCGGCACGGCATCCATGAACAGGTATGAGCCATTAGCGTCATCCTCAAATGTCATGAGAGATGTGCAGTCAAAGAGCATCCCGTATCCTTTGGAAGAGTAGAGCATCGGCATCGGGATCCTCATATTGTGCTGATAGAGGTAATCATTCTGATGCCTGTGGTCGTATACGCCCTCCTCACCCTGACCGAACCCGTATATTCCCTCATCCTCGTCAAAACAAAATCCGTATTTAGCTCTGTATGCCTGGTGATCCTTTATCTTCCTGAGGTTTCTTATGAAATTTCTCTCGCCGTCAACTGTCCTTACTCGGTCTATCTCAGGCGCTTCTCCCTCAGTTGAATATTTATAGACATCTATCGCAGTGAGGCTCTTTGTGCCCTCCTGCAGCAGGACTTCATCTCCCTGTCTGAAACATATCCTGCCGTCAGAAATGTTCACATCTACAGTCATGTCTTTGAATGAAAACTCAGCATTTGTCCCGTTCGCGCCAGGCACTGTGCCTGTTTTGTGTTTATCACTTCCGCACATGATCACATCGGGAAGATTTCCGACAAGGTCTCTAACGGACTTATCAATAATTCCTGTGCTGCTCTCCATATTGCCGATGCTCTGCCTGCTGCATACACAGTGAATAATATTCTTACCAATGACCTCAAGAGAAAGCCAGAGCCCATTTCGTGTTTCGATCTCAATTGTTCTCTCAGTTTTGCTTATGCCCGCCATAGTCTCATGGTCTCCTGTCTGATGTATCTGCCACGGTTCCTCCCATGACAATTTTCTCAATTCTTTCAAGTTCTGTTACATGTTCTTCGTGGACCGCCATTCTGAAGTAATTATTTCCTTCAACCCCTTTGATTATGTAGTAATCCGACTCGATCTTGAAAAAGGGTTTTTTCAGCATAGTCATAAAAACAAATGATCCTCCGACAGCTCTGAGCGATTTTATGAATTCAGCATCCATCGGCTCATCAAGCAGGAAATCATATGCATAC
>JAAZDA010000003.1 GCA_012512995.1 Clostridiales bacterium
CCTATAACTATCATAACATCTGCATCAGAAGCAATACTGCGGGCTTCTTCCTGTCTCTCTCTTGTGGCATTACAGATGGTATTGACAACATTTACATTGTACAGTCTTGATTTCAAAATAGCAACCAATTCATTGAATTTTATTACGTTGAAGGTAGTCTGAGATACGATGCAGACAGGCTTTTCGGGGTCCCCTCTGTAACTTTCTGCCTCTTCTTCGTTTTCGATCACAACAGCAGGTGTGGATGACCATCCCATAATTCCTACTACTTCGGGGTGCCCGGCGTTTCCGATTATTATGATCTGAGCTCCGCCGTCACTCTCCTCTTCTACAATTCTGTGGATCCTCTGAACGAACGGACATGTGGCGTCCTGGCACACAGCTCCGCAGGAAGCAGCTCTTTCTGCCAGCTCTTTCGAAACGCCATGTGACCTGATAACAATTGTCCCGCTCTTAATTCTGTCTATCTCCTCAGGAGTGTTGATGACTTTTACTCCCTTGCGCTCCAGATCCTCGACCACTGTCTCATTGTGAATTATCGGACCATATGTATAGATAGGTCCGATGACGCCTGAGCCTTCACTACCGGCCTTATCAACGAGTTCATATACAAGATCAACTGCTTTCTGCACGCCAAAACAAAATCCGGCAGTTTTTGCTGTGATTATCTCCATTTTTGCACTTATCCCCTGACTATAGGATCCCCTTTTGTTTAGCAATATCCATGATCTTCTCGGTGACCTCGTCGATCGTAAGATCTGAAGTGTCGAGATATACTGCATCATCCGCTTGTTTTAACGGGGAATTAGCTCTGTTCATGTCTCGGTAATCTCTCTCTTCGATCTCGCGTGAAATCGTTTCGATGTCGGCTTCTCCGCCCTTCTCAATAATTTCATCGAAGCGGCGCTTTGCCCTGACTGCGACACTTGCCGTCAGATATATTTTGCACTGAGCATGAGGCAGGACGACAGTTCCTATATCGCGCCCATCCATCACGACGTTCGCCTTCTCTGCGAGCTTCCTTTGAAGTTCCACGAGCTTCACCCGGACATCTGCGTTCGTCGAGCTGACAGAAGCCATGTTGCTGACTTCCCCTGTCCTAAGATACGGATTGACATTCTGTCCGCCGAGGAGAACTACCTGCTCACCGTCCCTGTACTCTATGCTGATGTCGGCATTCCGGCATTCGCGGCTGACAGCCTCGTTGTCATCAGCAGCAATATTATTCCTTATAAGGAACAGTGCCATTGCCCTGTACATCGCTCCGGTATCGACATAAATATACCCGAGTTTCTCCGCTGTCATCCTTGCTATCGTACTCTTGCCGGCACCTGCCGGGCCGTCAATCGCAATACTGTATGGCATTTGTGACCTCCCATGATTCAAATAATATCCGCTTATTGATGCCTATCTGATGCTGGAGCCTGCAAGGTGTCCTGTCGACCACGCGATCTGCAGATTGAAACCGCCTGTAACTGCGTCGACATCGAGCACTTCTCCTGCGAAATACAGACCTGATACTGACTTGGATTCCATCGTTGAAGGATCGATCTCCTTCACGGAAACTCCGCCTTTTGTTATAACTGCTTCGTCAAAACCTCTGGTCCCGCTGATCGTCATCGGCACTGCCTTTATGAGTCTGCAGAGTTCGCCGAGTTCCTTTGAATTGATGCTCTTTGCGGTCCTTCCGATATCAATTCCGGAAAGCCTTGCTATAATGTCGCCAAATCTTGATGGAAATAAGGACTGTATCGCATTTACATAGTGCCTGTCAGGAGCCTCTTCAAAGATCTTTTTTACCCTGTTTTCCAGTTCATTTTCCGGGATTGCCGGTTTCGTGTCAAGAAGAAGCCTGAATCCAGCTGGATATTTCACAAAATCACACATAGTTGATGCTGTGAGAACGAGTGGTCCGCTTACCCCGAAGTGAGTGAACAGCATTTCGCCAAAACCCGAATAGACGGGCTTTGCCTTTTTGCCCGAATGACAATTATCTTTCTCCGGTTCTTCATTTTGTATCGGTGCAATTGTCACCTCAATATTTTTGAGAGCAAGTCCCTGCAGTTCCTCCGGCCACTTCTCAGCTATTTCAAAAGGAACAAGTGACGGTGATGTAGGGGTGACATCCAATCCTGCAGCTTTGGCAAAACGAAACCGTCGCCTGTAGAACCGGTAGATTTATAAGAAAGTCCTCCGGTACAGACTATTACAGCATCAGATGGCAGCTCTCTGCCATCATCAAGTCTGACGCCTCTTACTTGTTTTGGCTTATCAAACAGGATTGCCTGCACTTTAGTGTTGAACTGAATGCCGACATGAGCCTTGCGAAGGTGACTCGTCAGAGCTCCCGTGACATCATAGGCATGGTCTGATACTGGGAAAACACGCTCACCGCGCTCGGTTTTGACAGGACAGCCATTTTCCCCGAAAAAGGCCTTGACCATATCGTGGTCAAAACTGTAAATACTGCTGTAAAGGAACTTTGGATTTCTCGCAACGTGATCGAAGAAATCATTTGTATCACAGTCATTAGTCAGATTACATCTGCCCTTGCCCGTGATAAATATTTTCTTGCCGGCCTTCTCGTTCTTCTCGATGACAGTTACCTTATGCCCCATATCAGACGCTGCAACTGCAGCCATCAAACCGGCAGCCCCGGCTCCTATTACAATTACTCTGCTCATGAATACGTGTACCTCAGTCCTGGCATATACCAATGAATAATAATTCCGCTTTCACATTGTAACACAATAAATGAGCTGCCCGCTTCATAGTATCAATAGCAGACAGCTCATTATCAATATCATTCAGCTTTCAGTGGTAACACTGGGATGCATCCTGATTATTTATTGTAGTTTACGATCTCGCCGAAGTCAGCCTTTAGAGCTGCGCCGCCGATAAGGCCGCCGTCGATGTCAGGTTTTGCGAGGAGTTCCTTGCAGTTGCCGGCATTCATAGAGCCACCGTACTGGATGCGGATCTTCTCAGCTGTATCTGTATCATAGATTCCGGCGATAGTCTTGCGGATAGCGCCGCAGACTTCCTCAGCCTGATCTGATGTTGCAGTTTTGCCTGTGCCGATAGCCCAGATAGGCTCGTAAGCGATTACCATTGTAGCAGCCTGCTCAGCTGTTACGCCCTGCAGATCTGACTTGATCTGAAGATTGATCCAGTCAAGTGTTACACCTGCTTCGCGCTTTTCGAGTGTCTCGCCGCAGCAGAGGATAGGTGTAAGA
>JAAZDA010000284.1 GCA_012512995.1 Clostridiales bacterium
TTGGAATCGTAGTGTGTGTTCTCGCTGTTGCGGTGAACATATTCCTGTTCGGACCTATCGAAGCGGGATGCCGCAGAGTACTGATTATCAACATGTTCGAGGAACCCAGGCTTTCTGAGATCGGCATAGCTTTCAGGAAAGAATCATATATGAATGTCGTAAAGACACAATTCTTCCGTGCTCTGTATACTTTTCTGTGGTCGCTGCTGTTTGTTATTCCGGGAATCATCAAAACATACGAATACCGTATGATCCCGTATATCCTTGCAGAGAATCCCCAGATCGACAGGAAAGAGGCTTTCCGCCTTTCCAAATCCATGATGGATGGTGAAAAGTGGAGAACTTTTGTACTTGATCTTTCATTTTTGGGATGGCGCATACTTGGTGTCTTCACATGCGGTATTCTTAACGTTTTCTACACCAATCCTTACCAGGAATGCACAAATGCAGAACTTTACAATACTCTGAAGAACAGGATGTTCTCCGGTCAGAATGCAGGACAGCCTCAGGATAACAGCCAGGCTCAGAACACGGCAGCACAGAGTGCACCGGAGCAGAGCGCTCCTTTGAACTGAGAATCAGTAACTCAGTAACGATAACGGCACCCGGTCTTTGCAGGCAGAACTGCGAAGACGGGGTGTTTTGTGTTATCATGATCACAAAGTTACAATTCAGTTGTGAGGTGTGTGATGTCAACAAAAGTTTTCAGTTTTGGTGATGGCAATGACAGCAACGACAGTACGGATAAGGCACGGTCGTTTGCAGGGATCGATGCGGCTGTGGCGGATGTCACGGGAGTGAAAGCTCCTGTTTGTACATATACGGTATTTGATTCGGAGTGCGATCAGGCAGACCCTGAGAACCCGATCATGATTCTTAAGTCTGACAGACTGTCACATCATACGGATGGCGTTTTTTTTGATCCGGCTATAAGAACATCATTTGTTTTCGGAGAAGGCAAAAATGTAGAACAGGCGGATATCATCAGGATAGACAGCCGTTTCACAGGTCTGCTCCAGTGGATAGGAGAGAACAGGATAAGAGTACGTCTGTCGGGAAAGATGCAGATGGATGGCACCGACAAGGTGTATGCAGTATATAAAATACGCGAGGTCGAATCAGGTACCGGGACAAAACTTTCCGCGGAGGATGGCTTTCTTCAATATGTGATCCAGAGGCTACTTGAGAGCAAGACTCAGGAGGACGCGCTCGAAGATGATGACAATGAAGAGGACAGCGATGAAATGAAACTCACAAGTCTTCAGAGCATGACTGATTTTCTGGAGTGCGCGAGGACGACATTGCCTCAGAATATCAGAAGATGGGCGAGAAGAAATCTGTCAGTTGCTAAATCATCTGAGGTCAGTCCGGAGGAGAAGAGGCATGCACAGCACGCACTCTCAGTGATGCTCAATGTGAGGTGGAAAGATTCGACTTTCGGAGATATTGATCCTGTAAGAGCCCGTGAAATACTTGACGAAGAATTGTATGGAATGGACAGGGTCAAACAGCGCATAATCGAGACCATAATTCAGATCAATCGTACACATAAGCTGCCGGCATATGGATTATTGCTTGTCGGACCTGCCGGTACAGGCAAGTCACAGATAGCGTATGCTGTTGCCAGAATTCTGGGACTTCCATGGACTTCTCTTGATATGAGTTCTATCCATGATTCCGAACAGCTCACCGGCTCGTCGAGGGTTTACGCAAACGCAAAACCCGGCAGCATAATGGAAGCTTTTTCTCTCGCAGGAGAATCTAATCTTGTTTTTATCATAAACGAACTGGACAAGGCGGATTCCAATACAGCACAGGGCAATCCTGCCGATGCACTGCTGACACTCCTTGATAACCTGGGCTTTACTGACAATTACATGGAGTGCACAATTCCGACAGCAGGGGTCTATCCCATTGCCACAGCTAATGACAGGGCAAAGATCAGTGAACCGCTCATGACGCGTTTTGCCGTGATAGATATACCTGATTATTCACCTGAAGAGAAGAAAATCATTTTTCTGAAGTACTCGTTGCCGAAAGTCCTGCGGAGAATGGGACTTAAGGATAATGAAATCGAAGTCACGGAAGATGCAGCGGAGGCTGTTGTGCGAAAATTCGAAGGGGTGCCGGGAGTGCGTGAACTTGAACAGGCCGCTGAACATATTGCGGCAAATGCACTTTATCGGATTGAATTCGAGCACATTAATAGTGTAAAATATAATTCAGAGGCAATTGAAAAACTGATGCAGTAACAAACTGAATATTATTTGTTGTAAGAATCGTTTTACTCTCACGGGGAAGAGAGCAATTCGCTCATTTTTGAAAACGTTTTCGAATAATTACCGGAAGTTTATGTAATTATTCAGGAGTTTTCTCTACATGCGCGGATTGTATCAAATCATCATCTGGTCTGGAGATACTCCGGCAAAGATGAAAGGAACTGTGCATGGTAAAGAATTTTATTAGCAATGGTCTTGAGAATATTCCCGGCGGCTTTTATATATGCAGGGCAGACGAAAGCGGAGAAATACTATTCATCAACAAAAAGGCTATGAAATTGTTCGAGTGTGAAAACGCCGGGGAATTCAATGCACTTACCGGTAATTCATTCTGGGGGATGATCTGCAGCGATGACCGTGAAGTCACGATAGATGCTCTCAGAAATCAGATCTATTCCAAAAGCAATAAAAGGGAAGCATTCGAACATGTTGAATACCGCATAAAGACAAGATCAGGCAAAACTGTTTATACCGAGAACTACGGTGAACTGGCAGATGACCCTGAAGAGGGAAAACTATTCTATGTATTTATCATAGATACCAGGATGAGAAGCAATCCCGAGGAGACAGACAGGCTCACAGAACTGCCGGGAATGCATCTTTTTCTTGAATTTGTAAACAACGCTCTTGAATCAAATTGCAGATCTTCAGACACATCCAGCGAAAGCATTGTATTTCTGAATACGATCGGCTTTAAGCTTGTAAATGCAAAATATGGCATAGAAGAGGGAGATAACTTCCTCAAAACTATAGCCAGGATCCTTAACAGAAAATTTCAGGATGCTTTCATCGCGAGATTCGCCGATGATCATTTTGCTATGTACACATGCGAAAAAGACAGCGACATTATTACGGGTCTGAGGCAGGTCCACGATGAAGTTGCTGAAATAAGACCTGAGCTGCATGTTGAGGTAAAAGCCGGTATCTATCACATCCAAAAGGAAGACACCAGTGCAGGCATCGTAAGTGACTGTGCCAAGATAGCAAGTGACAGCATAAAGCAGAATGTTGACGAATTCTACCGTATTTACACTCCTGAACTGAGCAGGCATTTTGAAACATCGATATATGCTTCAGAGAATATTGATAATGCGATAAAACAAGACCATATAAAAGTCTATTATCAGCCTGTAATAAGGACATCCACCGGAAATGTGTGCGGGATGGAAGCCCTGGCACGCTGGGATGATCCGGAATACGGGCTGCTGTCTCCTGGTGTTTTTATCGGGGCACTTGAAGAAAGCCGTCAGATAAGCAAGCTTGACACTTTTATGATAGGCTCCATATGTCACAGGATAAGGGAATGTATGGACAGACACAATGCTGTCGTACCGGTGTCATTTAATCTTTCCAGAATGGACTTTATTACGACTGATGTGTTTGAAGTCGTTGAGGACGCAGTAAAACGCAACAACATTCCCAGAGAGAACATTCATGTTGAAATAACAGAGACCATGCTCGTAAGTGATGCTGAAAGTGTGAGCAGAGATATGGATAGGTTCCATGAGGCCGGATACCAGGTCTGGATGGATGATTTCGGCAGCGGATATTCATCTCTCAATGTGCTCAAGGATTATAAGTTCGATGTGCTCAAGATAGACATGACTTTCCTCAGCAGTTTTACCGAAAAATCAAAGGCAATAATTTCTTCGATAGTTGACATGGCCAAGAAGATAGGAGTTCAGACGCTTGCTGAGGGTATTGAGACCAAAGAACAGTATGAGTTCCTGCGGGAAATCGGCTGCGAGAAAGTACAGGGATACTTCTTTGGCAGGCCGCGCCCCTGCGAAACGACTCTTATTGATGAGTCCGGCGGTATGAAAACCGTTGAGCCGATGGAATGGCATGATTATTACGACGCGATCGGAAGAGTAAACGAAATAACAAAGATGCCGACTGCTGTCATAGAATATAATGGCAGATCATTCCACTTCCTGTCAGCGAACGCTGCCTACAAATGTGAGCTCGGGTGTGCCGGAACATCAAGCATTGCAGCGGCTGAGGAAAATATGAATTCACAGCTCCTTTCGCTTGTTGATGTATTCAGGGAATTCACAGAAGGCCCGGTATCAGAGGGGAGCGAGCAGTCGATCACATATCCTGTCAACAGCAGTTATCTTCGCGCCAGTGTAAAACTTGTGGCAAAACATGGCAGCAATATGGCTTACAGGGTTAACCTTGCCAATATCACTCAGGACGAAAATAAGATAGAGAAAACACAGCTTGATTCAACACTGAGAAATCTTTATGCGCTTTTTGATGAGGTCTATCTTCACGATGTGACGGAGAATACCACATTGGTAATCCTGTCACCTGTCATGAAGGTGAGAAACAGGAATAATGTAAAGGGAATATCTGAAAATCTTAAACTATATGCAGACAAGGTCATATTCAGCGAAGATCGCGAGAGGTTCATGGAGTTTTCGAAGCTGTCAACACTTGGCAGACGAATAGAGGAAGACGGCAAGGGATTCACGTCAGATTATTTCAGAACACTTGACAAGAACGGAAATTACCTTTGGAAGGAACATGCGGCAATGCTTGTCCCCAGGCAGGACAGCAATCAGATATTGACTTTTTGCCGTCGCACAGCTATAAATAACAGTGGTGTTGCAGAAACCATGTATGAAATTCTAAAACACACACATTTTGAGGATCTTGATCAGTAATTATCAGTTTTTCAGTGCCGGCGCCGAAGGCGCCAGGGCAAGGAGGAGATTATGAAAAATAAGTTTATCGCGGCGCTTTGCGTTGCAGTTTTGAGTTGCTCGCTGCTCGCTGGATGTGGCTCATCAAAAGCAACTTCATCATCAGTTACAGCAGCGACGACAGATGCACCGGCATCAGCCGCAACGTCAGAAGTTCCTGCGGCAGCTACGTCAGAAGCACCGACGGCAGCTGCGTCAGAAGCAGCAGCTGAAGCGACCAGCGTGGAAGTCAGCGAACCGGTAGATGTAAATATCGCCGCGCTCAAGGGCCCCACAGCAATGGGCATGGTCGAGTTCATGAACAACGCTGACAGCGGAGAACTCACTGATAACAGCCACAACTTCACGATATACGAATCACCGGACGAGGTTTCACCTCTCCTGGTGCAGGGAAAGGCAGATATTGCGGCAGTCCCTGGCAATCTGGCTTCAGTACTTTACAACAAAACAAATGGTGGCGTAAAAGTCATAGCAATTAACACACTGGGCGTTTTGTACATTGTCGATAACGGAAAAACCGTCTCAAGTATTGCAGATCTCAAAGGCCGCACGATTTATGCCAGCGGCAAGGGCTCTACGCCTGAATATGTTTTGAATTATATACTTGAGCAGAACGGGCTCGATCCTGCTAAGGACGTGACTATTGAGTGGAAGAGCGAACACGCTGAAGCACTCTCATCGCTCCTTGCAGATCCTGATGCGGTGGCACTGCTCCCTCAGCCGTTTGCAACTGTTGCCAAAGCCAAGGCGGATACGATCAACATTGATCTTGATCTCACGAAAGAATGGGATACCATTCAGGCGGATTCAGAAACACCTTCTGCACTTGTCATGGGCGTTGCTGTTGCCAGGACAGATTTTATAAATGAGCATCCTGATGTAGTGGAATCATTCCTTCAGCACTACAGTGATTCAGTGAATTACGTAAATGATGAAGCGACGCTTGATGATGCGGCTTCTCTTGTCGGCAAGTATGGTATAGTGGACGAAGCAGTTGCAAAGAAAGCACTTCCGCAGTGCAATATCACTTTCATAACAGGTGATGAGATGAAAGAGAAGCTCCAGGGATTCCTTCAGGTCCTGTATGACCAGGATAAGACTGCAGTAGGCGGAACGCTGCCGGGGGATGATTTTTATTATTAATATCAGGGAAAGAGATCGCACATGGGTTCAGGAATAAAAACATATGCAGTTGTCACGGGTGCGAGTTCCGGCATAGGTCGTGAATTTGCCGGGCAGCTTGTCCTGACAGGCCGGCCTCTCATCATTTCGGCAAGACGCGGAGACAGACTACATGAACTGAAGGGTGAGATCCAGAGTAAAGTGCCATCCGCCGAAGTCGCAGTGATCGAGGCTGATCTTGGAATGAAAGATGGCATTGATGAACTGCTGTCAGGTATCAATTCAGTCCTTGATAATGGTGAAAGATCTGATCCTTATACGCCTGCCAGACTCGGAGTTTTTATAAACTGTGCGGGATTCGGACTTTGCGGAAGTTTTGACAGGAGTGATGTTGAACGTGAAACTGCCATGATAGATGTGAATGTCACGGCTGTACATGTTTTGACAAAACAAGTGCTGAAGATCATGGAACGGCAGAACAGCGGGTATATACTGAATGTCGCATCATCTGCAGGACTTTTTCCGGCGGGACCGTTCATGGCGACGTATTATGCAAGTAAGGCATATGTCGCAAGTCTGACGCAGGCTATAGCTGAGGAGCTCAGGGAGAAGGGCAGCGGGGTCCATATATCATGTCTTTGCCCCGGGCCGGTGGATACAGAATTCAACGATGTTGCAAACGTAAAGTTCGCACTGCGGGGGATGACAGCGAAGGACTGCGCGAAGGCTGCACTCAAAGGCCTTTTTGGCGGAAAGGTCGTCATAGTCCCGACATTAAGGATGAAGGCTGCTGTATTTTTTGTGAGGCTCCTGCCGCGGGGCCTGATGACAAGGATAGTTGCGGCGCAGCAGAAAAAGAAGTTTTGACGGAGGTTTTATTATGATGATCACATATCCTGCTGTTTTCAGGCAGGTAGAATATAATAGATGGCACTGCGATTTCCCTGATCTCGTGGGATGTTACGGTGACGGAGAAACTATAGACGAGGCGATCGATGACGCGATCGAATCGGAGCGCGAATGGATAATGCTGCGCCTCGACAATGAAGAGGATCTGCCAAAGGTGACAGATGCCAATGATATTGACATTAAAGAGGGCGAACAGGTGCGCAATATAGGGGCAATAATCAAACTTATGCCCGGCTGGGAAGAATAGCAACACGTCCTGTAAAACAGGACGTGTGAGAGCTTCTGTTACACAGAAGCTCCACAGTATCATAAATCACCTATTGCATTCCGCAAACAGCCTATGCTACAATTATGGAGCTGTTCTGAGAAACAGAATACTTTCCGGCAGTCATCTGCCGATAGCAGAAACTATAGTCAGTTTAGTGAGGTGAGAACATGAAGAAGGATATTCATCCTGAGTACTATCAGGCGACTGTTACATGCAACTGTGGAAACACTTTCGTGACCGGATCGACAAAACCCGAGATTCACGTAGAAGTATGCTCCAAGTGCCACTCATTCTATACAGGCACACAGAAGGCAAATTCAGCTAAGGGACGTATCGAAGCTTTCAACAAGAAGTACGGCGTCAAAGCAAACTGATAATAACGCAGTCATTGATGAGGAAGGTTGGGCGTCGTGTCCAGCCTTTTTCTTTTATTCTAACAAAGGCGGTCCTTTGGAATGAAGAAAAACAGACAACACTACTCGGGGATAGGCGGACAGGCCGTTCTCGAGGGCGTAATGATGAAGAACAGTAACATGTATGCCGTTTCGGTGAGAAAGCCTGATCATGAGATCGAGACAGAGGTCGATGAATATCATGGTGTCCTGGAGAATACGATCTGGACAAGGATTCCTTTTGTGCGCGGTATATTTGTTTTTATAGATTCACTTGTTCTCGGCATGAAGAGCCTCAATTATTCGACTCAGTTCTATGAGGACGAGAATGAGGAGCCGTCGAAGTTCGACAAGGCTCTCGACAGGATCTCGGGAGGCAGAGGAGATAAAATAATAGAAGTGATCACAATGATCATTGCTTTTGCACTGGCACTTCTCCTGTTCGTGGCGCTTCCTCTTTTTGTGACGGATAAACTTAAGATATGGATAAGGAACGCTTCACTTATCGCAATAATCGAAGGCGCGTTAAGGCTGGTGATCTTCCTTGTCTACATAGCGGCGATAACGGCGATGAAAGATATACACAGACTTTACCAGTACCATGGTGCGGAGCACAAATGTATCAACTGCCTCGAGCACGGCAAGGTACTGACTGTGAAGAATGCCAAACGCAGTTCACGTTTCCACAAGAGATGCGGAAGCTCGTTCCTGCTCATCGTAGTACTTGTCAGCATTGTGCTGTTCTTCTTTATCAGAGTGGACAGCAATGTTCTGAGATTATTGCTTCGAATCGTTCTGATCCCTGTCATAGCGGGTATTTCATATGAGATAATAAGGATAGCCGGTCGCTCGGACAATCCGGTGATCAGCGCTATATCAGCTCCGGGACTCTGGCTTCAGAGGCTCACGACAAAAGAACCTGATGAGGAAATGCTGGAAGTTGCGATTGCTTCCGTCGAAGCTGTATTTGACTGGAAGAAATACCTCAAAGATGATTTTGGCTATTCTGATGAAGATATAAAAGAAGACATGGAGTAAGTGCCATAGATGACTTATCGCGAATGCTATGAAAAAGGGCGCGCCGCGCTTGAAGCTATGACACCGCAGAATGAGGATGCATCTCTTGATGCAAAGCTCCTGCTTGAGGCAGTCTGCGGCACTGACCGCGAGACGCTTCTGGCATATGGAGATGAGCGTGTCGTCAGTGATGATGAGGCAGAGCGGTACAGTGAATTTGTAACACGGCGCGCGGATCACGAGCCAGTAGCATATATCCTTGGTGAACAGTATTTCATGGGGCTTAAGTTCAAA
>JAAZDA010000285.1 GCA_012512995.1 Clostridiales bacterium
GTGCATGAAGACTCAGCCCTTGCATCACATTCATCAAAGTACTCCTGATCGCTCATCTTCGTGGTGCGCGAGTCTGGATCGACCTCAAGAATATCTCTGTATTTTGTGGCCTGCTCACCTGTCAGGATGATATCGCGGACCAGCAGTCTGTCGGCATCCTCATCCTTATCCATGGCATCGTATTCGTCCTCGGTCACATAACTGTCAAACGTAAATCCCATAGGTATATAATGTTGGTTTTCATAAATATTGTGTCCATGTGTCTTCTCATTGTCGGAATCCATGATGAGGTCAAAACCCGGCAGACCGCCCTGTTCCGTATATGAATCAGAGTCCTTCACAATGATATTTTCAATGTAATAACGCAGTGACAGTATTGATCTGATACCGACCCTGTTAAATGGCAAAGTGGATTCTACTGTGCGCACCATCCCTATCCCGTCAAAGATCTTGAACACTGAAGGATTAACGGTACTGCAGAAACAATGTATAGTCGGATATCCCCATACCATCTCATAGTTTGTATCAGTTCCGCCTGTTTCGACCCTTGCATATGTATCCTGATCCGGAAGCTCAGGTCTCGAGTCAAGCATCTGATAGCGCCACTTCACTCCTCCGGTGCGGGCAATGATCTTGTTTCCGCTGTAAAGAACTGCCATTGTGCAGAGCAGCGCACTGGCTATAACTATGGCAATTACAGGTTTTCCTGTCCGCCCCGATTCAATGCGTGCGGGCTCTTTTGCAGAGTCTTGCTGTGTGTCCGCATCTGCAACAGCTTTTTGTTTTCTCCCGGCATAAAAAACGATATATACAAGTCCCAGCACAGTCAGCGCCGTCACGGCAATCTGTGTCCATAGCTGCTGCATGTTCTCAGCTATACCGAACCACGTGACAGTGCCGTCTTCAGACACCGGAATGCATGCACAGACAAGGACCAGCACAAGTCCTGTCACACTCACGCCAAAACCTTTCCTGAGCCCCGGCGCATTATCATCTTCAAGAGCCCTGGCTGTCATCGCGGACATGAGAAGTATCGGCAGATAAAACCAGCGCGCATAATACTCCGCATTCAACGCAGAAAACAGAGAATTCAGGATCGGAACAAACGCCATAACTGCAAATATAATCAGTAACCGCTTTTTCCAGTCCTTCTTTCTGCTTTCAAGAGTGCAATATGCCACAACACCAGTAAGCGCGAGACATGGCAGGTAGCAGGCAAGCGATCCGCTCTTTATTGAGTCCGTAGAGAACAATGTTCCTCTCGAGATCAGATCCGGTATCACAAAGAGGCTCTTCAGTATTGCGAGAGGGGTCGTCGGTTCTTTGTAGCATACAGCGTCATATCCGCTCAGAAAATCATTCAGGCGCGTATTCCCCAGAATTCCACCCAGCACCTGAACAAGGTAAAAAGCCGAAACGCCCGCTCCTGCTATTACGCTCACAAGCAGGGCCAGCATTTGTTTTGCCGTGGTCCTGAATCTGAAACGCAGAGTCAGAATACTGCCTTCAGCCGGCTTCTTCTCACCTGACCATACATAACGCACGATGTAATACAATGCAAAGAACACCATTTCTCCGAAGAAGAAATAGTAATTAAGTACCGCCATAAATGCCGTCATCAGAGCAAAAGGCACATAGCGTTTCTTCTGGACCGCCCTGTCGAACATGAGGAGATACAGCGGGAAGAAAGCCGTCACTTCGTGGAAATGTTGAAAAACGATATTGCATGCCTGAAAACCTGAGAAAGCATATAACACAGCGCCAATGAACGCAGCTCGGTCTGTCTTTGTGTTAGTCCTTATCCACGCGAATGAAGTAGTCATCGCAAGACCGTATTTCGCCGCCATGAGGAACGGCATCAGATAAGGGATCATGTGCTCCGGAAAAAGGCAGCTGAACCAGAAGAAAGGACTGCCCCACAGATAGAAGGCAAAACATCCTGTCATGTTGCCGCCAAGATCTATGTAAGGATTCCAGAAGAAATATCCGTTCCTCACAGCGCGGTGCGCCAGAATATAAAAGGGCACCTGCTGCACGTTATAATCCCCATAATAAAAGAAGATCCCACCGTGCCAGATGATGTATGGTATTACGCATATTACATACATCAGGAATCCTGTGAGAAAGATAATAAGATATTTGTTTATGTGTTTACCGGCAATTTTGTTTTTCATCTGCGCTTCCTGTTTTCCAGCCTTTACTAAATTACTATTCAATGCTAAAATTACGTTTAGTGCTTTGTCGTGTTAAAGTGTAAAAGTTTTGACGCTTTATAGTTTAAAACACGACCCGCATTCAATCAACATATTATAACGGATGAGCATAATAAGAGGTATACCATTCATGAACAAGAAAATCCATACCGAATCTGTAGATCAGCTTTTTGACGCAATAATGAGTCTTAAGGA